>JBJXDS010000072.1:0-14446 GCA_046154525.1 Bacteroidia bacterium | reverse complement strand
TTAATTCACTTTCGGATTCATCAACCCATCTATTTTTTCAACCAACTCATCCGAACTTGCCAAGGGTAGGTAGGTTCCAAGTTCAATGGTTTCATTAGAGGTATTAACATCCACTTGAAAATACGATATTTTTCCATCAACTAGTTTGTAAGAAAACAAGGTGGCTTCAGCATTTCGTGGTAAATTATAAAATATAGGGTTTTCATTACTACCACCAGGATTGGCAATGACTTTTCTCTTTTTAAGTAATAAATATGTTTTGGTATAGCCATCTTTTGGGTAATTAGTAAATGTAACATTTTGACTCGTGTTAAACATTAGTGGACTCCGAACAATAGGGTGATCACAATTAATCCATCCAACCCGTGAAGAAAAGAAAGGACTTTTCATATTTACCCCAAAGATTGCCTTATTCACTTTTTGTTGGATGGTATCATTCGCCAACCATCTATTTAAGCTATCGCGTGAAATACAGGAAAACCCAAAATCAGTGACCCAACTGGAGTGTTTAATATTTGGTACTTCTTTATAAATATCTGCGCACAAATCCCTGAATTTGAGACATGCCAAGTTTAGATAAATACTTGCCGAGGTGCAGGCTGTAAACCCAAACATTTTGGTATCAGTAGAAGTGAAATGCAAACCCCAACCTTTTTCATATAACTCCAACATGGTTGATTTATTCAACTTATAATTATCCATAAAATAATTAAAGGTAATATCCCAATAGCGCCCCGAATTAGGCACGATGACAGGATTGGGAACTTTTCCTAACGAATCCAATTGCCAATTTGTAAGACTGAATTTATCGGTGTTGGAATAATATAAATTATAATCCTCTACATCGCTTGAGGCAAACTCAATGGGGCAATCAAAGCCTTCCCTGATTTGCAATTCTTTGCCATTAGAATTAGCCCCTAACCAAATCATGCCCTTGCTTTCCAAATAACCACTATCCCAATGCGTGTTCAAATTTTCCTTTACCATATCGGGGTAATTGTAACATTCCTTCAAGGTTATATTTACATCTGATTTGGCTACATTTCCTGTCATATCTTCAAAACAGGTTTTATAAAAAACCACCTTCGTTCCAAATTTTCCAACAATCATCGTATCGTGCAAGGCATCAATTTTAAAAATTTGTTCCTCGGCACTTAAACTATTTAAAATACTGCTGTCGGCTGATGTAAGAACATATTCTAGAGGAGAATTGGCAATGAATATATTGTTATCCGGTTTTTTATTATTTTCATTTCCAAATTCATGTGCTGGCGGTATAATGGAGACATTGGGCGACTTAGTTACTTCAAGGGTATCTGTTATATTTGTATTGGTGCTATCAATTTTTAAAATTGAAGAATTATTTTTTACAGTTTCATCATCGTTCCGGGAGTTTTTATTAATTAGAAAAACAGAGGTGGCAATAATAAATACACTGGCTAAGGCAGCTATGGCGGGCTTCATCCAATTGTGAAACCAAACCTTAGGGGCTGCAAAAAAACCTTTGCTCATATTTTCAATGCCATCAATAGGAATCAAATGCGGTTGTGATTTTATATTTTTAATCAGGTTGTCTAAACTTTTTGAATTTTCTTGGTTCATAATTCTATTAATTAAGGATTATCTGCTCATCTTTATATATTTCGGCCAAAGCTTGTCGTGCCCTGCTCAATCTTGTTTTTACAGTGGACAAGGGGATATTTTCAATTTCGGATATTTCATTAAGTGATAAATCATTTATTTCAAAAAGGACAAATATCTCACGTTGGTTTTCGGGTAATCGGTTCAGCATTTTTTTAAAAACGTAAAGTTCTGTTCTGTCTAATATATCTGCTTTTGCATAATTATTAACCAATTGCTTTTGTTTGTATCCATTGAATAGTCCCGATTTGTAAATTTTTCGTTTTAATAATCGCGAAGCAATTCCAAATAGGTAAAATTTAAATTTTGAACGGTCTTTTAGCTTTTCAAAATTATTCAAACAGGCTAATATCGATTCACTCATCAGGTCTTTGGCATCATCCGTGTTATTTATCAATACCCTGCAATAGTTGGATAAAGCAGTATGATGGAGTTTATAAAGTTCCATAAATTCGGTATGATGTTTTTCCTGACTCAAATAGCGGGTTTTATAGTTAGTGACGTTAAGGCATCAAAAAGTTTCAATAGCATCAAAAAATAATTACAGACGAGAACAAAAGTAAATTTATTAGCAGAACGAAAAAAAGAAAGGATTGGGTATTATATATAATAAAAAAAGCCACACTTATTGGTGGCCTCACTTGATATTTAAAAAAAAGAAATGCTACAACTCTAATTTGTAACCAACTCCTTTAACGGTAGAAATTAATTTTTCACCAATTTTTTCCCTTATTTTTCGGATATGAACATCAATGGTTCTGTCTACCACATACACGTCATCTCCCCATACCTCCGATAATATTTTTTCGCGGGTAAATACTTTTCCTGGTTTGGTGGCCAAAAGAAATAGTAGGTCAAATTCTTTTTTTGGTAATACCATTTTTCGGCCTTCCACAGAAATAGAATAAGAAGAGCGGTCAATAATCAGGTCGTTCACAGTAAGCACAGTTTGCTCGTAATCCGGATTTTTACCACGCTTTAATATGGCTTTTATCCTACTTAATAATACACGGGGTTTTACAGGCTTATTTATATAATCATCGGCTCCGGCTTCAAATCCTGCTATTTCTGAATATTCTTCAGAACGGGCTGTAAGAAAAATTATAAAAACATTTTTGGTATCGGGATAAAGTTTTATCTGTCGGCAGGCTTCAATGCCATCCATTACAGGCATCATCACATCCATTAAAATAAGTTCAGGATTAAACGATTTTGATTTTTGAATAGCCTCAGTGCCATTGGAGGCTGTATCTACCTGGTAGTCCTCTCGCTCAAGTAAGTATTTTATAAATTCAAGAATGTCGGGCTCGTCATCTACAATCAGTATTTTTGGTGGCATATGTTTATTTAAACCTTTCATCAAAATTCGCCCCTTTAAATTAACTATAGGTTAACAACATATTATGACAATATTACTATAATAGCTCAGCTAGCTTAGCTGCAAGTTCATCACCTCTCAATCCTTTGGCTATTATTCGTCCATTTTTATCCAACAATACGGTAAAAGGAATTGAACTAACTTGATAGGCTTTGGCAGCGGCATTTTGCCAACCACCCAGGTCACTAACATGTTTCCAAGTAAGGCCATCCTTTGCTACTGCAGCTCTCCATTTCTCAGCATCACTATCTAATGAAACTCCGTAAATTTCAAAACCTTTGTTTTTAAAATCATTGTACAATCTTACTACGTTCGGATTTTCTTTACGGCAAGGCCCACACCACGACGCCCAAAAATCAATTAACACAATTTTCCCTCTTAGAGAAGATAATTTAATTACCTGGCCATCCAAATCTTTAAGGGCTATATCTGGGGCCTGTCCTCCTACTTCTAGTGGTGCAATGGATTCAATAGTTGTTTTTAAATCGGTAGTGTATTTAGAGGTTGGCATGGAAACTTTCAGTTTGTCGTAAGCGGCCTGCATCAAACTGATTACTGGTTCCTGAAATAAAAATGTAACCGCATAATATGATGCCGGAGTACCTTCATTTTTTGTTAAAAACTTGGCTATATCATCCGTTCTGCTTTTTTGCATATTCTTAAACCTTTCGCCAACTGCAACACGCAAACTATCGGTAACCGTGGTGGGGTCTATTTCTGAAATTTCACGGTTAAAATCCTGTAAATTTTTATCATGATTTACATAGGTATTAAATAGTTCATTCATTAATAAATTCTGTTTATCCCCATCAACCTTGTATGAAATCCAGCCTGAATTTTTGATTGCGAATGAAACTTTGGTGCTTTTACCAAGTACTATTGGAAATCCGGGAGGCTTAGGAGCATCGAACGATAGGAAGCAAAGGGTAGGTTCGGTAAATGATGAAACCGTAAATTTAAAATTACCTTTTTCATCTACTACGGCACTATCAATATATACAAATTGGGTTCGGGTGAGCTCCTGAAGAAAAACTGTTTTTACCGGGTTGCCTTCAATAGTGCCTTTAACAATTATATTAGGTGATGTTTTTTCATTGGTTGTAAATTCGGGCGCTGAAATAGAAGGCTCAGAAATTACTTCATTAAACTTTTTATTTAATACCTCCTGGATTTTCATTTCGGCAGGGGTGGCTATATTTTTGGTTTGATCTTCAGCATCTCTATTGGCACATGAAATAACTAGAACATTCAACAAAGCAAACACAAGGAAAAAGGAATTTTTCATTTATTTTTATTCTCTTTAATTTTAAAGTTAAGGTTAGGCTAGAGCTAAACCTAACGGTTATATAGAACACAAATTATAACTCACAAGGTCAAAACTGCTTTCTATACCGCAAACCACGTATAAAAATTAATATTATACAAGCATTCATAAATCAGATTTAGGCAATTTGTAGTTCATAAAATTGACCAGGCATTAAATTGGAATAAATACTGATTGTAGATATTTGTCCCATAATAATAATTGTATTCTCAAAATTGGAAAATTTATTTCACTGTTTATCAGTTATTTAACTATTTTTATGATTTTTTTTATTGTTTAATAAACGATTTTATCTAAACTTGCATCAGAAATAAAATTAGAAAATGGAGAAGTTAAAGATATTTATAATAGAGGATGACCCTTTTTATGGGGAAATAATCCAATATAATTTATCGTTGAATCCCGATTTGGATGCGCAGCTTTTTAGTACAGCTGAATTATTTTTTAAAAAAATTGATGAAAATCCCGATTTAATAACCCTAGATTATTCATTGCCTGATATGACCGGAGAGGAAGTTTTAAGGAAAATTAAAAAAACACATCCTCATATTCCAGTCGTTGTGGTTTCTGGTCAGGAGGACTTAAAAACTGCCATAGGATTGCTAAAGGATGGGGCTTACGATTATTTAACTAAAGATGAAGACACAAAAGACCGTATTTGGAATATAATTAGAAATATTCGTGAAAACTTAGGCCTTAGAGAAGAAATTTCGCACCTTAAGGACCAAATTGCTAAGAAATTTGATTTTTCGAAAACCGTAATTGGCAATAGCCCGGTTATGAAAAAAGTATATGCCCTAGTCCAAAAAGGGGTTACTTCATCCATCACCTTATCAATTACAGGTGAAACAGGAACTGGTAAAGAAGTTATTGCAAAAGCAATCCATCATAATTCAAAATTAAAAAACAAACCATTTGTAAGTGTAAATATTGCTGCCATTCCAAAGGATTTGATTGAATCGGAATTGTTCGGTCACGAAAAGGGCTCATTTACTGGGGCCATAGCCAGAAGGATTGGAAAATTTGAAGAAGCCAACGGTGGTACTCTGTTTTTGGATGAAATTGGGGAGATGGATATTAATATGCAATCAAAACTATTGCGTGTGTTGCAAGAAAAAGAAGTAACACGAGTAGGAGGAAACCAGGTGATAAAAGTAAATTGTCGCATAATTGTAGCTACTCACAGAGATTTAGCAGATGAGGTAAGAAAAGGTAACTTTAGAGAAGATTTATATTATAGGTTACTGGGTTTACCAATTCAATTGCCCCCGCTACGTTTAAGGGGGAATGATATTCTTTTGCTGGCCAAACATTTTATTGCTGAATATAGCAAAGAAAACGAAGTAGGAAAACTTAGCTTGTCTCCGGCTTCACAAAGTAAATTACTTAAATACGAATGGCCTGGAAATGTGCGTGAGTTAAAAGCAGTTATTGAATTAGCTTGTGTAATGGCTGATGATGAGATGATAGAACCTGATCATATTCAGTACAGCAAAAACTATTCAATGGATAATTTACTTAATAAAGAAATGTCGCTTAGAGAGTATACCAGTAATATAATTAAGCACTTTTTGTTAAAATATAATGAAGATGTGGTAATGGTTTCAAAAAAATTAAAAATTGGAAAATCAACCATATATAGAATGTTACAGACTAAGGCTATTTAAATAAAACGATTTTTAAAACTTTAAAAAATGAATACTAATTATTTAACAATGGAAGACAAAATGTACAACCTTGAGCAAATCGACATGATGTCAGGAGGCAATGCTGAATTTGTTGAAAAGATGGTTAACCTGTTTATCGAACTTACCCCTGAACTTTTGAATAAGATAAAGACAGGTTTGATTGAAGGCAATTACGATGAAATAAAGGCCTCTGCTCATAAAATGAAACCTTCCATTGATATGATGGGAATTAATTTACTAAAAAACGAAATTAGAAATATAGAACGTATGGCCATGGATAAGACGGATGTAATGGCTTTAAAAAATGCCATAACCTACCTGGATGATACTTTGGGTCAGGTGATGGACCAATTAAGAAATCGTTAATTTTTTATTTAAACCAACAGTTTTTTATAGAGTTGTATTGTATTGTGCAATCCAAGATAAATACTGTCGCAAATCAATGCATGCCCTATTGAAACTTCATTCAAATTTAAAATATTTTCTTTAAAATATTTTAAATTTTCAAGACTAAGATCGTGTCCTGCATTAATACCTAGTTCAAGTTGATTCGCAATTTTGGAAGCATTAATGTAACTTGATATTGCCTTATCAGGATTTGTAGGATAATTTATAGCGTACGCTTCAGTATAAAACTCAATTTTATTTGTTCCGATTTCTTTAGCACCGTAAACTTGTTTTTCAATTGGATCTAAAAAAATCGACGTAATTATCCCTTTGGCCTGAAATTCAGAAATAACTTCTTTTAAAAAATCTTTATACTTAATGGTATCCCAACCTGCGTTGCTGGTAATAGCATTAGGAGCATCTGGCACTAAAGTAACCTGTTCCGGTTTTACTTTTAATATCAAATCAATAAAATCGCGGGTGGGGTTTCCTTCAATATTAAATTCGGTATAAACCACCGGCCTTAAATTTAAAACATCCTCATACCGTATATGTCTTTCATCGGGCCGGGGATGAACAGTAATTCCATCGGCTCCAAATTTTTGGCAATCAATGGCCACTTTTATTATATCCGGATTATTGCCACCCCGGGCATTGCGAATGGTCGCTATTTTATTAATATTTACGCTTAGTTTGGTCATTATTTTGGCTGCGCAAAATTAATTAAACCCATAGCTAATAAGCAGATTAATTTCATGAAGTTTGTTGGAATTGACCAACGAATAACTACTGCCAATAGTTTGCTTATCGTAATAATTAGTAAAAGAATAGCGGCATTGAATTAGCATATTTTTTTTGTACTTATATTTTACCAATGCATAAAATTTAGCTCCTGAACCATTGAAACCAGGAACCGACCAGGAATAAAGAACATCATTTTCAACAGCATAAATCCGGGCATTATAATCTTCCACATTAAAAAAAGTAATACGACTGCTGAATGAAAACGGTGAATTAAATTTGCGATAATTCAAATCCAGAAATAATAAATTCCCGGTTTTGGTTTCATTTTCAGGGGTTACATATTTTGAAAATTCCAATCGGGCTTTTAATGTAACTGAAGGTAAAATTTTCAACTCGGTATGAAATCTCAAATTTGTTTTTTCATACCAGTTCAAGGCATTATAATTTCCTAAATCTGAATTTTTTAATTCTTGCTTGGTTCTAAGTCTCACATATATTAGCGATGTTTTATTAGGTTTAAAATTCACTTCTGCCAAATAGTCAATCCCCTTACCTCTTCCATCGGCATAAAAACTATACCAGGGCAATTTATAACCATCCACAAATCCTGAAAAAAATAGTTTTCTATGGGGTTTAATACTAAACCCCAGGTAGGTTCCCTGTTCATTATTAGGGTTACTATTTTCCGAAAAAGCGTTGGTATTGTACCAAATAAATTGTTTGGAATAATAGCGGTGCACCATTACAAGGTCCATAATACTTCCTAAACTTATTAAGGCACCTGCAAGGTATCCGTTGGATTTATTTGTTCCGGTGGTGGCTTCACCAAACACGTTTATATTTTTAAAATAATAATCAAAATTTAACCCGGTTTTAAAAAACTGTTCGCCTTGAAAATAATATCGGTTATACAGTTTATCATCCACTTGCAAAGGTTTGTCAAATTGATTAAAAACCCCTGTTAAACCCAAAATAAGGTTTTTACCTTTGTAGCTAAAATTTTGCCCGGCCAGGGTTTTGGTCACGGTATTTTCTTTACTTATTTCTACGGTCGTTCTATGAAATCCATCGGTAGCAAACGATGTTGTGATAGTTTCTAAACCCAGATCAGAGTAAGAACTATCTGTATTTCCATCAATTTTATTCCTTGATATAAACGTGGTAGATTCTAATTTTTTAAACCCCAAAGTAATTCCCCCTCCTCTTAAAAATTCATTTTCATTAAACGAACGGTAAGGTCTTAATCCAGAATTAAACCGTTTTACATTCATCACCAAAGCTGATTTTCCATAACCCAAGCCACTGCTCATAGTTAGACCCTGACCAAACGCAGCCTGAAAATCTCCCAAGGCAATTTTTCGAATAACCCCTTTTTTATTTATAAAAAAATGGGCTGAATAATAATCAAATCCCCTACGATTGCTATTCCTAAAAAAATCTTCACCTTCGTCTTTTTCTGCATTAAACCCATACTGGACCGAGTTTTTATTATTGGCCCTAAACCTAATCTGGTACCTGTATGGCGAACCCGGGTAATAAAGTGATGAATCTTTGGCGTAGGTATCATATCCTTTGCTCAATGGCCGCGAAGTTGACAACAAACCTATTACATCCCGTTTTGCATTATTAATTTGTTGTCCCAAATTTTTAAAATCTGGCGAATTGTCTTCCACAGTAACAATGGGTATTAGGATTTTTAAAATTTCCACCGGTATTTCATCAATCGTTTGAAGTTCTAGCGGAGAATCAAAGGCTCCAAATTCTACGCGATGTTTAATGATGGCTTTCACTTGGATAGGTGTTAAAATATTTAAAGAAAGCAATTCAAAAGCGGTAGCCTTGTTAAGGTTAAGTTTATTATAAATGTTAAAATTTAACTGATCTGATAAATCGTTATAATCACCTGTTTGGTCATTGTTTTCAATATATTTTTCAAGATTTTTTAATTGCTCCTCATCCGATTGTGCTTTTGATTTTATCCAAAGAATTAAAAAAATAAAAATAAAAATATATTTTTTAAAAATCGTTGCCATGTCTTTTAATCAAAGGTGTGTAAGTAATTCCACCTGATGAAATAGCGTTAAGATAGGGGTGCATGGCAAACGCAAGATGAATATTAATTTTGCTTCCCTTATAACTTATTCCGAAAGCTGGATTGATAGGTTTATTATAAACCCCTGCACTTATATAAAAAATGGATGATAGCGCATAGTTTAATCCAACTTTCAAATTTCCTTTTCCATTCATTACCTGGCTCCATTCGGCGGCTATCGTCAGTTGTTTATTGGCATTATAAAATAAGGAGGTGTTGGTAACAAACGGCAAACGCTCATCATCATAACCAGACAGGGGTACTCTTGCCGGATTGACGAGTTGCAAAGCAAATTCGAAATCCGAACTGAATTTACTATAAATTCCTGCTTCAAAAGTTAACAAATGTTTTACCCGGCAACTTTCTTTTGGCAATTGCAACCGAAGGTAATCCAGACTAATTCCTCCACCAAAATTATTTGAAAACTTTTTGGCTAACGAAACTTTTAATAAACCTTCGTTATAAAACTGGTTTCCAAAATAGCTGTACCCAATTCCAAAAGTTTGGGTTTTACTAATTTTATAATTTCCTGAAAAACAGGCCATACTTAACCCTTCAACAAAATATTGAGACTGAATGCCTAAAGAAATAGAATTATGCTTTGTAAATGCCAAACTACCCTGATGATTGTAAGCTACAAATGGATCGGTTTTAAATGCTGAGATTGTTCCTAACCCAAGGGTGAATGGTCCTTGCGGGGATGGAAAAATGGTGGCCTTTGACTGAAAAGCAGAGAGAACAAAAACCAAAATAATTGTTTTATTCACAGGCATTGCGATTGCAATAAACAAAAAAGTTTTTGATTGTTTCTAAAATATTTTAATAGCTCTTGGTTTAAATCATTGGTTGCGAAAATATTTTACAATTCTTCCCTCATCTCCACCAAAAACTGCCTTACTTTTTTTAAAGACTCTAAAGCCGCCATATTTTTTTCGGCAGGCTGGCGGCGGGTTTTCAGTTTTTCTTTAGCCCCCTGTAAGGTGTGGCCTTGCTCTTTGGTTAGATAATGAATGAGTTTTATAGTTTCAATATCGGCTTTGGTATAAAGCCTGTTTCCTTTTTTATTTTTTTTTGGGTCAAGTACATCAAATTCTTTTTCCCAAAAACGCAGCAATGAAGGAGCCACATTAAACATGGCCGTAACATCACCCATGCTGTAATATAATTTTTCTACCTGTTCGTCTTCCTCCATTTAATCGAACGACTGATTGTGTGCATTTGATAATTTTAAAATAGCTTCGTATTGCTCTGGACTTAAATCACTGTAATAATAATTGGCTGGATTTACTGGGTCATTATTTTTTAAAACTTCATAATGCAAGTGTGGTCCGGTGCTTTTTCCAGTATTACCCACATATCCTATCACTTGGCCACGGGTAATTTTTTGACCACGTTTTACTTTAAATTTGCTAAGGTGGGCATACCGGGTTTTGTATCCATAGCCATGGTTTACAATAATGCAATTTCCATAGCCCCATTGTTTTGACTCAATAAGTTCAATAACACCATCTCCTGTCGCAGTTACAGGGGTTCCTACTGGCGAAGTAAAATCCATGCCGGCATGAAATTTTCCTGTTCTGTAAATAGGGTCAATACGGTACCCGAAGCCTGAAGCCACTCGTTTTAAATCTTTATTTGAAACAGGTTGAATGGCGGGAATACTCATCAACATAGCACTTTTGGCCTTGGCTAATTTGGTTAAATCATCATACGATTTGCTTTGGATATACATTCGCCTGTTTATCTGGTCAAGCGATTCATGCAGTTGGGCCAAAGTTTTCGAATTATCAAAATTTTTCAGGCTTTTGTAGCGCTCGTTTCCACCTATACCTGCATTTCTCACCGTTGGGTCAATGGGGGCTGCCCCAAAGATTTCACGGTATATTTTATCATCTCTTTCTTCAAGGCTGGCCATCACCTGTTCAACTTTTTTAGCTTTTTCGTCCAGCAAATCTATTTGCATCTTATATTGGGTAATTTCGCGTTTTAATAATTTTTCCTTGGGTGAATCTAAAAAACTATAGGCTATTGAAAGAAATATAAAACCAGCCACCAATGAGGCCGATATAAAACCAAATACACGCAGAAGCTTTACCCATGTGCTCGTTTTAACGTGTACATATTGAAGATTGGTGGGGTCGAACCTATACTTGATTTTCTTCAACTTTGCCTGTTTTGGTGTAATATTGCGGTCAGTAATTGAACGCATGGCGAAAATAAGTTTTTAAGCCAAAAACACAAAATATTAATTAATGAACTCCACCGAAATAAGACAGGAATTTTTAAAATTTTTTGAAAAAAAAGGCCATAGGATTGTTCCATCGGCCCCTATTGTAATAAAAAATGATCCTACGCTAATGTTTACCAATGCGGGGATGAACCAGTTCAAAGATTATTTTTTAGGAAATAAAATTGCCACGGATAAACGGGTAGTGGATACCCAAAAATGCCTTAGGGTTTCGGGTAAGCACAACGATTTGGAAGAAGTAGGTGTTGACACCTATCACCATACCATGTTTGAAATGCTTGGTAATTGGAGTTTTGGTGATTATTTTAAAAAAGAAGCTATTGAGTGGGCATGGGAACTGTTGACGGAAGTATATGGTTTGGATAAAAACCGATTGTATGTAACCGTGTTTGAAGGCAGCAAAGAAGATAATCTGGATTTTGATACCGAATCCTACGATTACTGGGAAAAGTATATTGACAAAGATCGAATTTTAAGAGGAAATAAAAAAGACAATTTTTGGGAAATGGGTGATACAGGGCCTTGCGGGCCATGTAGTGAAATCCATTATGACTTACGACCAGATATGGAACGCTTTGAAATTGATGGGAAAACACTGGTGAATAACGACCACCCACAAGTGATTGAGATTTGGAACAATGTGTTTATGCAATACAACCGCAAAAGCGATGGAAGCCTTGAAAATTTGCCAGATAAACATGTGGACACAGGCATGGGATTTGAACGTTTGGTGAGGGCTATTCATGGTAAAAACAGTAACTACGACACTGATATATTTTTGGATACCATTAATGAATTGGAACGAATTTCAGGCAAAAATTATGGAGAAAGTGAAAAAACAGATATTGCCTTTAGAGTAATAGCCGACCATATACGGGCCTTAAGTTTTACTATAGCTGACGGCCAATTACCAGCGAATACCGGTGCCGGTTATGTTATACGTCGAATTTTACGACGAGCCATCCGCTATGGGTACAGTACATTAGGGTTTAAGCAAGCTGAGATTTATAAATTGGTTTTACCTTTGGCTACAAAATTTGAAAAAGTTTTTCCTGAATTGTATGAGCAAAGGGAATTTGTGAGTAAGGTAATTTTGGAAGAGGAGAAAACTTTTTTAGGGACTTTGTCAAAGGGGTTAGAAATTCTAAACAGTCATTTTTTAAAAGATAGTGATAAAATAATATCAAGTAAGGATGCCTTTGAGCTATACGATACCTTCGGTTTCCCAATAGATTTAACAAAATTAATAGCATCTGAAAATGGTTTTACGGTGGATGAAAAAGGCTTTGAAGAAGAACTTTTGAAACAAAAAACCCGTAGTCGTAAAGATGCCGAAAAAACAACGGGAGACTGGAATGTGATAGAGGAGGACGAAAATCAGGAATTTATAGGCTATGATTTTACTGAAGCTACTTTGAAAATTTGCCGTTACCGAACGGTAAATGCCAAAGGAAAAAATAGTTTTCAAGCGGTATTTTCTGTTACACCGTTTTATGCCGAAAGTGGCGGACAGGTGGGAGATACCGGAGTTTTAGTCGGTTTAGAAAACGAGGAAAAAATTAAGGTAATTGATACCACCAAAGAAAATAACTTAATCATCCATACTCTTGAAAAATTGCCCGAAAACCTGAACCAAGATTTTGAGGCAACAGTGGATAAAATCCGAAGACAAAGCATCAGCAAAAACCACTCGGCTACACACTTGCTTCATGCAGCTTTAAAAGAAGTTTTGGGAAATCATATTGCTCAAAAAGGCTCATTGGTAGAACCCGAAAGATTGCGTTTTGATTTTTCGCATTTTGCCAAAATAAGTGATGAAGATTTAACTAAAATAGTAACTATTGCCAAACAAAAAGTTTCGGAAAATATTGCTTTGGACGAAAAACGGGATGTTCCGATTGAAATAGCCAAAGGAATGGGAGCCACAGCTTTGTTTGGGGAAAAGTATGGGGATACAGTTCGTGTAATCATTTTCGACCAAAACTTTTCGATGGAACTTTGCGGTGGAACGCATGTAAAAAGTACGGGTGAAATTGGCACAGTAATTATTACAGCCGAATCAGCCGTGGCGGCTGGTGTTAGGCGTATTGAAGCCATTACCGGAACTAAAGCCGAAGATTTTATTGCTGAAAAATTGGAACTTTTGGAAACTGTAAAATCTACTCTTTCCAATCCTGCTGATGTTTTAAAAACTATAAACCAATTGGTAGTTGAAAATCATAGTTTGAAAAAGCAACTGGAAACCTATGAGTTGGAAAAAACTGCGGATTTAAAAGCAACTTTAAAACAAAATATAACTTCTGCCAATGGAATCAATTATTTAATACAAACCATTGACATAGCCAATGCTGACCGATTGAAAGATTTGTGTTTTCAATTGAAAAACGAAACCGAAAATTTGTTTGCCGTTTTAGGTTGCATTATTAACGATAAGCCTTTGCTTTCAATCACCATTAGCGAAAACTTGGTGACCGAAAAAGGCTGGAATGCCGGGCAACTCATCCGTGACTGGGCTAAAGAAATAGATGGCGGCGGCGGCGGTCAGCCGTTTTTTGCCACGGCCGGTGGCAAGAAAAAAGAGGGATTGGAAGGGGCTTTGGAACTGTCGAGACAGTTCCTTAAGTAAGCATTAAAAATAAAAATAAAAATTTTTTATCCCCCCATTATATAAGCTGTATCAGTTATTTGTAAAATTATATTTGAGAATTTTCAAAATTCAATTACTTTCGAGTAAAATTTAGGCAATTTTATGGACTATAAATTTAAGAAAATTCTTATTGGTTATGACAATTCACGATCGCCGGGCTGGCGCTCGGTGTCGTCGCCAGCGTGGCCGGCGAACTCGCCTTCGAGACCCGGCGCGCCAACCGCGAACGCCGCCGCCGCGACGAGGCCCAGAGCCTGATCGTGCAGACACTGACCTCGCTCACCGAGACCCGCGACG
>JBJXDS010000071.1:0-21321 GCA_046154525.1 Bacteroidia bacterium | reverse complement strand
GTAAACATTATGGACTATAAATTTAAAAAAATCCTCATTGGTTTCGACAACTCAGCTGCAGCTGTAATTGCCCTGAACAAAGCACTTCACACCTGTAAAATTTTTAAAACCAGTTTATATGTAATTAATGTTAAAGACCCTAAATCTGCTGAAAGTGGATACGGCATAAACATACAGCAGGAAGCTGATAAATTTGGAGTACCCATTCAATATATGGAGAAGCGAGGCCACGTGAGCAGAGAAATTCATGCCACAGAAAAAGAGATTAAAGCCGATTTAATTTTTATGGGAGCTCATGGTTTAAATGGATTTCAACCTTATTGGATTGGTAGCAATGCTATTCGAGTTGTATCCGCATCCACTTGCCCGGTAATTACTGTTCAGGCTGATGCTGCCGAAACCGATTTTACCAACATCGTTCTCCCTTTGGATAATAGTGTAGAAACTCGGCAGAAGGTACCTTATGCGGCTGTATTTGCCAAAGCTTTTGGGGCTACCATACATGTGCTTTCTGTGAGTAAAGATAAAAGTGCGGAAACTCACAACCGTATACAGATATATGGAAAACAAACCATGACCTACCTGGAAGAAAGGGAAATAAAATGTACATTTGATTTAAAACAGGGCAAAAGTGTAGCTCAAACCTGTATTGATTATGGAATTGAAAAAAAGGCAGGCCTTATAATGATGATGACTGAAACTGAAAGCAACAGTTGGTTTATGGGCACAGCCGCCCAACAGTTGGTAAATCACTCTCCCATTCCTGTCATGTCCATTCACAGCCGGGATTTGTATTTGGCAGGTGAATCAGGATATTAAAGCTAAACCTAATCCTTGGGCTTTCCTGTACAAATAATTAGAATCGCTGTACCTTCTGTTTAGAATTATTAATTCCCTCCATACACTTAACCTCTAACTTTGTCGTTTAATTTATATTATGCGCAAGTTCTTTTTATTGGTAATGGTGGCAATGGCAGGGCATATACAGGCCCAGCGGACTGAGGTGTATTCCAACCCCGATTACTATTATAATTATGCTTTAGAGTTGTATCAAAAGGAACTTTATGGTCCGGCTATACAGCAGTTTTCAACGTATGTATCTCTTTCAACCGATATTTTAAAAAAATCGGATGCACAAATTTATGCCGCTATCTGCCGCCTAAAAGCGGGGCATGAAAATGCCGAAACTACCCTGGAACAAATGATAGAGAAGCATCCCGAAAATGCCTTGAACAACCTCGTTTATTTTGAACTTGGTAATTATTATTTTGAAAATAATAAATTTAGAACAGCAGCGGGATACTATGCCAAAACAGATATTGGCGGAATGAGTGAAGAACGAACGGATGAAATGAATTTTAAAATGGGGTATTCTTTTTTTAAAGCTAAAAAATATGATTTGGCCAAATCGCATCTTGAAAGCCTTAGAAATAAACAAGGTGAATATTATACCCGAACCAACTATTACTATGGTTACATGTGTTATACCGATAAGCAATATGATTGTGCCCTCAAGAGTTTTGAAAAAATTAAAGATGAAGGCTTTGAATCCCTTCCAATTTTTATTGCCCAAATGCGTTATGCCAAGGGAGAATATCAAAAAGCCATTGATTTTAGCAATAAAATAACCAAAGAAAAATATACCAACGACCTGAATTTAATTAAAGGAAAATCAAATTTTCAATTAGGCAAATACGAGGAAGCCTACAAATATTTTAGCAAATGCGACCTTACCAACCTAAAAACCACGGATGAAGAACGATACGAAATTGGCTATACGGCCTATACCCAAAAGAAATATGAAGAAGCCAATACCCAGTTTATAAAACTTACTGCTTTGGATTCCCCTTTAGGGCAAATATCCAATTTTTATTTGGGACAGTCCTTTTTAAAACTAAATAAAAAACAAAATGCCTACAATGCCTTTGGCGAAGCTAAACGCCTGAACTTTAATAAAGAAGTAAAAGAATCGGCCCATTTTAATTATGCCAAACTTGCGGTGGAACTAGGGTATTCAAGCGTGGCTCTTAAATCCATTCAGGATTTCATTTCCGATTTCCCCAAGTCGGAGTTTAATGACGATGCCAAAGGGTTATTGGCCGAATTGTTATTGCAAACCAAAAACTACAAACAGGCCTGCGAAATATTATCGGAACTAAAAACCTACAATGCCCAAAGCAAAATGGCCTATCAATTGGTACATTTTCATTATGCCGAAATGTTGTACGACAACAAAGAATATACCGATGCAGGACTATATTTTAAACGGTCATTAAAATACATTTCAGATAAAAAAATGGAAGGGGAAGCTTGGTATTGGCTAGGCGAAATATCGTATAAAAACGAAAAATACAAAGAAGCCATAAGCAATTTTGAACGGTTTATTAATATTGGTGAAGGCAGCAGCAGTGGACTATATAACAACACTTATTATAACATTGGCTACAGTTATTATATGGACAAAAATTATACCCTAGCCCTCAACTATTTTAAAAAATATAAAGACGAAAGCAGCTTTGTTTCATCTAATGCCGAGCGTTACATTGACAATATGCTTCGCCTGGCCGATAGTTATTTTATTACCGGACAATACGAAAAAGCAGCTGAAAGTTATGGATTTGTAAGTAGCAAAAAAGTGAATGGAAGTGATTATGCCATTTTTCAGCAAGGCATTATTTATGGTTTGTTGGACAAGCGTGATTTAAAAATTGCCACCCTTCGTAATATCCCACAGAGTTATACCAAAAGCATATATATCGACGACGCCATTTATGAATTAGGGGCCGAATATTTGGAAGAAGAGAACTACCCCACGGCAGAAAGTTTTTTTAAAAAATTATTAACCGAACATCCGCTTAGCCCTCACATAGCTAATGCTTACCTTAAATTAGGATTGCTAAGTTATAATCAAAAGAAAGAAACCCAGGCCATTGAATATTATAAAGAAGTGCTTAAAAGGTTCCCGAAAACTGCCGAATCGGAAGTGGCTTTGGATGCCCTTGAAATTATTTATGTTCAAAATGGAAACGCAGAGGATTTTCTAAAAATACCGGGAGCCAAGGTTCGCCAATCTTATCAGGATTCATTGTTGTATCAATCGGCCAATACAAGTTATAATGAAGATAACTGCGCTAAGGCCATTGCAGGTTTTAAAACATATTTAACCAAATTTGGCCAAAATGCTTTTTTCTATATTCAGGCCAATTACAAAAAGGCCGATTGTGAATACAAAGAAAAAAAATACGATGAAGCCCTACCAAACCTAAAAATAGTGGCCGAAGCCGGCAGAACTGAATACACCGAAAAGGCCGCTTTGCGAGTGGCGCGTATTTATTATATTAAAAAGGACTACAAATCTGCCCTGCCCTATTATGATATTTTAAATAAAAACGCTACCAGTAAAGAAAGTACTCTGGAATCGTTGCTGGGCTTGATGCGATGCAATTATAAAACTGCCAATTATAGCGAGGCCAAAAAATATGCCATTGAAATATTGCCGCAAACCAATGTACCAAAAGATGTGCTGATAGAAACCAACATGAACCTGGGTCGTATGGCCATGATGGATAAAAACTGGCGCACGGCTCAATTCCATTTTAACTATGTGATAAAAGAAAATAAAACCGAACTAGGTGCCGAAGCCCTTTATAACAAAGGTGAGATAGCCTACAACAATAACAAACGCGACTCGTGCAAAACCATCGTTTTTAAACTGAATGATAATTTTTCATCCTATGAATTTTGGGTGGTGAAAGGGTTTATTTTACTAAGCGATGTGTACCGTGATGAAAAAGATTATTTCCAGGCCAGGGCCACCCTGCAAAGCATTATTGATAATACCGAGATTAAAGAATTATTGGAAATAGCCAAACGTAAACTGGAAGAAATAAATGCTCTGGATAAATCAAGTACTGAAGGGGTGAAGGAGGAGGAAGAATAGTTGGTATTTTTTATTTTGAAAATTATAAAACATATTTGTCGGATAAGAAATTGACTATTATGAAAAAAAAATTCCGGTTATCCTTAGCTTTCGCTTTATACTTTATTGCTGCTCAATCCTATTCACAAACCCAAAAAGGTCAGGTGGTAATTGGGGCAGGTTATGGTGGCAGTGCATTAAGGGGCGTGGTGGCTGCACTATGGACTAACGATTTTATAGATGCATCAGTAAAAAGTGTAGGGCCTATTGCGGCAGGTATTGATTACGGCCTTGCCGATAAATTTAGTATAGGGGTAAATTATGCCACCCAAACTGTTAGTGGAACGGTTTTCAATGTAGATTGGTTTTTCATCGGCTCAAGTAACACCAATCAGCTTGAGGTCTTTGATTATAGTATGACAAGAACTCATATAAGCATTGCCCCTAAAATACATTACTTTACCAATAGCGAAAAATTGGAAAAGTTGGATTTGTACTCAGGTTTGAGAGTTGGCTACATAATTTGGGATAAAAATTTTGAATCAAGCGACCCTGGGTTTCCTGAAAAATACGATGCTTCCGTTAATGGATTAACAAACAGGGCTTCATTTGGTATAATAGCCATTGGTGCCCGATATTATTTGAGCGAAAATATTGGTGTAAGTACTGAGTTAAATATTGGTGCACCATACATCTTTAGCCTTGGGGCTGTGTATAAAATAGGTGGGAGTGAATAGAAAAAATTGATTCCCGTGGGTTTCAACTCTTTTTTACTCAAACTTAAAACTCCTAATCATTTGCCCAATATCACGTTTTATAAAATCAACGACCGGCCCCACTGAATCAATGGTGGTATAGTCATTAAAATACAATGCCCCCCTGAAAAACTTAGATTTACTGTCGGTTAAGTAAAAATTATATGGCGTGGCGGTTTCTCCTTCTATTTCATAATACATGCCGCTGCGGCCATTACTATCTACCACTTCAGTTTCTAATATATCGCTGGCTTTTATGGTATGTTTAAAAACCAAATTTCGGGTATCGTGAATCAATGTATCCAATTCAAACTGGCTTTTGAACGTTCGATAACTCAGGTGCAGTGTAGCATTAAACGGTATGTATGTTAAATTATACCAGTAAGCCTCGGAAGTATCCAATTGCATAACACTATATGCCGGTTTTTCAAATGAGTATGGGGTTCCTTCTATTTTCCATAACTGGTAGTTATGCTCCGGAAAATCAATTTGAGGATAGGCATGTTGCTTAGGTAATGAAGGTTCTAAACACGAACAAATAATTAAAATTAAAAATGCAGGTAAAAAAGATTTAAGCATTATTCTGTTTCTGATGGTTCGGGGGTGATGGTTACTTTTATTCGGTTAACCTTTCGTTTATCAGCACTTTCTACCGTAAAATTAAAAATACCATATTCTATTTGATCGCCAATGGAAGGAATGTTTTGTGAAATTTCCATAATCAAACCGGCCAATGAATCGGCTTCCCCTTTCACATCATCAAAATAACCTGCTTCTATTTCTGTTATTTTTATAAAATCATTAATTGAAATTTTACCTTCAAACACATAATTCATCTCATCCAACTTTGAATAGGTTAATTCTTCCTCATCAAATTCATCGTTAATTTCCCCAAATATTTCTTCTAATATATCTTCCAGGGTTACTATACCAAGTGTTCCTCCGTATTCATCTACCACCAAAGCCATATGTATTTGTTTGGCTTTAAACTCATTTAAAAGGTCATCTATTTTTTTAAATTCCGGAACAAAAAATGCGGGACGTATTAATTTAGTCCAATCCAACCCATCAGGATGGTTTACATAAGGTAGTAAATCTTTTATGTACAGCACACCTGATATACTATCAAATGTTTCTTCATAAACAGGGATTCTGGAATACCCCCACTCGTTCACTTTGGCCATCAATTCCTCAAACGATGAGCTATGTTCAACAGCCATCACATCCAGCCGCGATTTCATAATTTGCTTTACGCTAATATTCCCAAAATTAACAAGGCTTTTTAAAATATTTTTTTCATCGGTAAGGTCTTCATCCGAGGTTATTTCAATGGCATGGTTCAATTCTTCAAGCGATACAGTTTGTTGCTTGGTTTCAAAATATTTATCCAAAAAATCTGAACTTTTGGTAAGTACCCAGATAAATGGTTTTAATAATTTTTGAGAATAATAAAGAGGGATAGACATACGGTGGACTACACTAACCGCATTTTGGGTGGCATATATTTTAGGGGTAACTTCGCTTATCAAAACAATAATAAATGTAATAAGTACTACTTCAAACAAAAAACCACCCACAGGATACAATTCCAGTTGAAACAACATACTTAGCAGTAATGAAGAACTTATAACTACAAAAATATTTGTAAAATTATTGATGAGTAAAATACTTGCTAGTAAGGTCTTCCCCGCCGATTCTTCATCTGGTTCTTTCAAAAGTTTTATAGCGTACTCGGCCGATTTTTTTTCATCTTGCTTGAGGTCGGCTATATCGGAAGGGGTTAAAGAAAAATAAGCATTTTCAGCGGCAGATGTAATGGTAGATATGGCTAACATTATTAAAATAACCATAAAAAGTAAAATTATTAATCCCAAATTTTCAGACCAATTGGGATTTACAAACAGAAGTGTTAAAAAATTTTGCGGGTCAGGATCCAAGGTGAATATTTTTTTTAAGATAGGTCCCCTTCTTTGTAGTCTTCATCCGTATAAGACTCATTAAATCCTTCATGTAAATCGTCATCTTTGGCCTCCACAGGCAGGTGTTCGTTTTCAAACTTATTTTTTTCTTTATTAACAATTGTAATATTTATCCCTCTTATTTTCTTTTGGCTTCGGCTCACCCCTTCCTTATCGGTCCAATTGTCGGTTCTTATTTTACCTTCCAAATAAATGGTGTAGCCTTTTTTAAGATACTTTTCCGCTATCCGGGCCAAGCTATCCCAAAGTTCTATATTATGCCATTCGGTTTGTCTAATCCTGTTCCCTTTCCTATCGGTATACACCTCGTTGGTGGCCAGTGGAAATGTAGCAACTACCCTGTTACTATCGAGATAGCGAACATCAGGATCTCGCCCCAAATTACCTAATAAAATAACCTTATTTACAGACATTATATATTAAAAAAACTGCTTACATCTTTGCTTTCCATATACTTAGTAATTAACCTGGGAAGCGAGTAAAATTCTTTTAAGCTCTTAATTTCAACTTCAAAGATATTATTTTTTTTAAATTGTCTGTTTTCTTTTATTGCAATTAGAAAAAAAGTGGCATTAAGCACCTGATGACTAAGGATATGGTTAATTTTTGAAACTTTCAACAAACTGCAACCTTTGTACTCATCTAGCAGTAAAGGAATAAATTCGTCATAACTTAGTTCCCTTTCGGTTTCAATTAGCGGAAATGTGAACATGTTTTTCCAAATATCACTTGAGGTTCTCTGAGTTAAAATTGTTTTATCCTTAGATAAAATTGGAACAATAAAATTAAAATATCTGTGTCTGCTCTTTAATTTTTTTGATTTTACCGGATAATTTAAAACAGTATTGTCATGGTTGGCCAAACAAAATGCTTTAAGCGGACAAACATTACAGGTCGGATTTTGTGGCCTGCAAATAAGCGAACCAAGTTCCATCATGGCCTGATTGTGTGTTGCCGGATTTTTTCGATTTAAAATTAAATTGGCCAAATCTGTAATTAACCTTTTTCCTTTACCGGAATCATAGGCATCTTTAATTTTAAAAATTCTTGCAATTACCCTAATCACATTACCATCCACCACCGCCACAGGTTCATTGTAAGCAATGGAAGCAATAGCGGCTGCAGTATAATCACCTACACCTTTTAATTTTAACAATTTATGGTAGCTATCCGGAAATTGCCCCTCCAAATCAAAATAAATAAATTTGGCGGTTTCAAACATATTTCTGGCTCTGGAATAATAACCCAATCCCTGCCAAAGTTTTAATACTTTTTCCTCAGATGATGCTGCTAAATCTTTTAATGTAGGAAATTCGACAATAAATTTTTTAAAATAAGGGGTACCCTGTACCACCTGAGTTTGTTGCAAAATAATTTCTGAAAGCCATATTGAATATGGATCCTTGGTTAGCCGCCAAGGCATTTCGCGTTTGTTTAATTCAAACCAAGCAATCAGATTACCACTCAATTCCTCATAATTCTCCTGTTCACTCATCTTACCTTGGATATAACATACTTAAATACAGGCTGCAAAAAAATTTAAAAAAAAATTGCCAAGTCTAATATCTCTGCTTGTTTCTTATAAAATTTTTCAGTTTGTTTGCAAACCTATTCAAAAACAAAAACAATATGACCAAAGCAGACGTAATCAATGAGATAGCAGAAAAGACCGGAATTGAAAAAATAGCGGTTCAGGAAACTGTTGAAAGTTTTTTTAAAGTTGTTAAAAATGCAATGAACGATGGTGAAAATGTTTATTTCAGAGGTTTCGGAAGTTTCATCCTGAAAAAACGAGCCACTAAAGTAGCCCGCAACATCTCTAAAAACACCCAGCTTACTATTCCTGAGCATTTTATTCCAAAATTTAAACCTGCCAAGATTTTTGTAGAAAAAATTAAAAAAAGCGAGAAAGTTAAAAGCAAACAAGCTGCTGCATAATTAGGAATTCACAAGTTGTTTAAAAATAAAAAAAGAAACTGGCAATTATCTCTCATTGGGATAGTTGCCTTTTTGCTTATTGCACTTACCTGGTTAGGGCTAAATAACAAAAAGGCCAGATACGATAAACCTATTATGGCCCAGGAGGAAACATTGGGAGAGGCTAATATTTTTGCATTACTTCATAGATTTTCAGGTACCAATGAAAAGATAAATATGGTAATAGAAAAACTGGAAAAAGACTCATTAAACCAAAGTAATATTGAAAATTTAAAATCAATAGGAGCCAATAGTAAAATAGAAGTCTTTACCGCCTATGCCTCATACCTTGAAGGAATTTTAAATAACGATAACAAACTGCTGCTTAATTCGGCCAATTTGTTTTTCGAAGCCGGTACTCACGACCCTGATTCTATGGCCGACAAAACCACTTACAGTGTATACGCAGTGCGAGCATGTGACCGGGTATTAAAAAATGATCCTAAAAATTTGGCTGCTTTAACCCGAAAAGGAACCGCTATAGTTTATTTTGGAGGCCAAGTGATGCAAGGGGTCGGCCTATTAAAAGAGGCTGAAAGTATAGATTCAAATTACATAGATGCACAGCATTATCTTATGTTACTAGACCTTCAAAGCGGACAATTAGAAAAAGCTAAAAAACGATTAAAAAAATTATTACATTTGCAGCCCGAAAATTCCAATTATCGGGACATACTATTAAAATTAGAAACTCAACAAATTAAGTAAAAAATATTTATGCCAAGCGGAAAGAAAAGAAAACGTCACAAGATTGCAACACACAAGCGCAAAAAACGTCTACGGAAAAACAGACATAAGAAAAAGTAATATTTTATCTAAATAGTGGCTAACGAACTTTATATAGAAGTAACGCCGCAGGATGAAAAAATTGCTTTTTTAGAAGACAAACGACTCACAGAATTTTATCAGGAAAAAAAAGGTAAGAATGTTGTAGTTGGTGATATTTTTGTAGGCACTGTTAGGAAAATACTTCCGGGTAACAATGCCGCCTTTGTAGACATTGGTTTGGATAAAGATGCATTTGTACATTATTCAGATCTAGGTCCCAATATCAAGTCTTTTTCAAAGTTTTCTCGAACAGGTTTACAAGGTGGTTTATCCGGCCATGGTTTAGAAAAATTTCAATTCGAACCAGAAACTTTAAAAACCGGAAACGTATCAGAAGTACTGAAACGAAACCAACAGATTCTTGTCCAGATTTTAAAAGAACCCATTTCATCCAAGGGCCCAAGGGTAACTGCCGAAATTACGGTGGCGGGATCCTATTGCATATTAATTCCGTTTTACCACCACGTTAATATTTCAAAAAAAATTATTGAACGGCAGGAACGGAACCGTTTAAAGGCTGTTGTTAATGAACTAAAACCTGATAATTTTGGAATAGTGGTGCGAACAGCGGCACAAAATGTTGGTGAAGATATTCTAAAAAAAGATCTTGAAGAATTGTTAATCCGTTGGAATGGGATGGTAAGCCTTCTTAAAAATGCCAAACCGGGTGACAAAGTATTAGGTGAACCTTCATTTGCAATTTCAATTGTTAGGGATTATTTAGGGATGGGATTAACGGGCATTTATACCAATGATTCCGACTGCTTCAAACAACTTGAAAAATACCTTCAAAATTCACAATCTGCCGTTGCCAATTCCCTTCGAATTCATAAAGGCCAAGCTTCATTGTTTGAACATTTTGGCATAAATAAACAACTTAAAACCAGTTTTGGAAAGGCTGTTTCATTTTCAAGCGGGGCCTATTTGGTTATTGAACATACCGAAGCGCTGCATGTGATTGATGTTAATAGTGGGTCGCACAGCAATAAAGAAAATAGTCAGGAGCAAAACGCACTTCAAATAAATTTAGAGGCTGCCAAAGAAATAGCCCGTCAGGTAAAATTGCGTGACATGGGTGGCATTATCGTTATTGATTTTATTGATACCAAAGACAGTAACAATAAAAAGAAAATTGTGAATGAGCTTACGGCAGCCATGAAAACCGACAAGGCCAGTCATACTATTTTACCGATGAGCAAGTTTTGTTTGGTACAGCTTACCCGGGAAAGGGTAAAACCAGAAACCACGATAGTTACGGAAGAAAAATGCCCCATGTGCAAAGGAACAGGTTATGTTACCTCTTCTCAAAATATTGAAGATGATATTGAGGCTAGTGTAAAATATCTGGCGCATAGCCTCAACTTTAAAAAAGTAAAGATTATTACTCATCCATTTTTAGCGGCTTATTTCAAAAAAGGCATTATTTCCAAAAGGTTCAAATGGCGATTGGATTATAAAATAATGGTTAATCTTGTAGCCGACCCTTCACTTCATTATGGCGAATTTCATATATTTGACGAAAATGAAGAAGAAATTAAATTATAGTATTATGAACAAAATTATCGGTCTAACCTATTTTTTTCTTGCTGTTATTACCCTCGCAGCATGTGTTCCTCAACGAAAATTTGCTGAATTAGAAAGCAAGTACACGGCATTAACTGCGGATAAAACGAATGTTGATTCATTATATAATTTAGTGCAGGGGAAATACGAGGCGTTGAAAAAACAATTTGAAACACTAAGTATTAATAATGAAAAACTTACCGCTGATTTTAAGGAAATGGAGGCATTATATGATAGGATTAAAAAAGCCCATGATCAATTAACAGAAACCTACGAAAAAAGATTGGCTAGTGAGTCGCTTACCAAAGATGAATTAAAAAAGAGTTTGCGTGAATTAGAGAATAAATTGGTAAAAAAAGAATTAGAACTAAACGAAAAAGAGGCCAACCTTATTAGAAAAGAAGAAGAAACTAAAAAGCTGAACGATGAAGTTTCAGTAATAGAAAAAAGCCTGAAAGAACGGGAAGAAAAGGTAAAAGAACTAGAGCAATTAATCAAACAAAAGGATGAAAGTGTAGCAAAATTAAAAGAAACTTTAACTAACGCCTTATTAGGATATAAAGAAAGTGGATTAACAGTTACATCAAAAGATGGCAAAGTTTATGTTTCAGTTGATGAAAAATTATTATTCCAATCGGGCAAAGTGGATGTAGACCCCAATGGCAAAAAAGCACTTTTAAAAATTTGTGAAACTTTGAAAAACAACACCGACTTTGACATTTTAATTGAAGGACATACTGATAATGTGCCCATAAAAACAGCCCGGTATGAAGATAATTGGGATTTAAGTGTGTTGCGGGCTACGGCTATTATTCGGATTATGATTAAAGAAGGAAAAATTGATCCTAAAAAAATAATACCAGCCGGAAGAGGTGAATATTTCCCAGTGGATAATGCCGATAGCAAAGAGGCTAGAGCCAAAAACAGGAGAATAGAAATAATCCTAAGCCCAAGCCTACAAGGAATAATGGAAATTTTAAATAAATAATTTGGTAAATCGAAAATTCGTCCATTCAATAACTTAAAAATAAACATAAAATAATTGATAATAAAGCTTATAACTATAGGCAAAACAAATGGTGCCTGGTTGGTGAAAGGTATTACGGAGTATACCAACCGATTAACTCATTACACCAACTTTAAAATTATTGAAATACCCGAGGTAAAAAATAAAGCGAAACTTTCTGTTGAGAAACTAAAAGAAGCTGAGCAAACAGAAATAGAAAAACATTTTGATAAAGATTCCTTTATAATTGCTCTTGACGAAAATGGAAAAGAGTACTCTTCAGAAGACTTTTCAATATTTTTAGAGAAGAAAATGATTGCTGGAATAAAACAAATAATATTTATAATAGTGGGTTCTTTTTGCATTTCGTCAAAGATATTGGCCAATTGTAATGACAAAATAGCATTATCCCAGATGACTTTTTCGCATCAAATGGTACGATTAATTTTTGTGGAACAACTTTATAGAGCGTTTACCATCATTAAAAACGAGAAATACCATCATAAATAAGTCAAAAACTGTTTGTGAATAAGTTATGTATAAATAATTGGCAACAATTTTGCTTTGGAAACGTTATAATTTTAGGTTTGACCAAAATTTAGAATACTGATAATTAAAAAGAATATTAACACGAGGATAAAATAAATAATATGGCAAAAGTAATTGATGAAAAAGGAAAAGTGGGGAGGCCTTCAACAAAGCCGGTTGAAAAAAGAAAAGCATATTACGTAAATGTAGTTGTAAAGAACCCTCATTTAGGAACAGTAAGCAATGTATTGGTGAGCAGAGATTCAAAAAGTGAAGCTATGTTTTTACTAAGGAGAAGTTCACAAGGTAGCGATTACCTCGGCTATTGGGATGGTAAATCGTACGTAAAAGAAAATCTAAATTAAAGAAGTGAAAGATAAAGCACCTTCGGGTGCTTTTTTTATATAGTGAAGAATTTACTTTATACTCCCCTATTTTTAAAATTAACATTTGGTTCATTGTTATTTTTCGGGAGTATGAATATGATTCTTCCCGAATTGCCAGGCTACCTGGATTCAATGGGTGGCCAGGAATATAAAGGTGCTATTATTGGCCTTTTTACACTTACTGCTTGTATTTCACGCCCGTTCAGTGGCCGCTTGGCCGATACAGTAGGTCGTATTCCGGTTATTATGTTTGGCACCCTGGTGGCTGTTGTTACCAATTCGCTTTACATTGTGGTTCCAAGTATTGTAGGATTTTTAATTTTAAGACTTATTCATGGTTTAACGGTTGGGTTCAATTCCACAGGTGCCACCGCTTATATTAGTGACATTATTCCGAATGAAAAACGCGGCGAAGCCATGGGGTTTTTTGGATTGATGAATAATGTAGGTGCAGGTTTGGCCCCCTTGCTTGGTAGCTTTATGACCAAAACATTTGGAATTAATTCAATGTTTCTTACCGCCTCCGTTTTGGCTTCAGGTTCGGCTCTTGTTTTTTGGAAAGTGAATGAAACTTTAAAAGATACCCAGCCTTTTAAATTAAAATTATTAAATCTAGAAAAGAAAGATTTGGCTGAAAAAAGGGTTTGGTTACCTGCCATTATTATGTTTTTAATGGTATTTTCTTTTGGTACCGTTTTAACGGTGGGTTTTGATTTGGCTGAACAATTGAAAGCCCCAAACAAAGGAACCATTTTAATGATAATGACTTTATCCTCCATTTTTATACGGGTAATTGCCGGTAAATTTTCGGATAGGTTTGGCCGTAAAACGGCCATGCTTTTTGGATTAACAACTCTAACTATTGGCTTATTACTTATGGCCAATGCCAAAGATTTAAATCATCTTTACATAGCCACATGTATTGTAGGACTTGGCAATGGGATGAACAATCCCACCATTTTTGCCTGGGTAACTGATTGGGGAAACCCAAAAAACAAAGGACGGGCTATTTCAACTTTATTCATTGCTTTGGAAATTGGTGTTGGTATAGGCTCATTTATTTCGGCAGAAGTATACGATAATAAAATTTCAAATATTTCTTCGGCATTTTATTTGGCTGCTTCATTTGCCTTGATAGCCAATATTATATTAGTAAGTACCTGGAAATACAAGCCGAAACTAATAATTGAATGATTTATTAAAATTCTAAGGACACGCGATAGCCGGCATGGCTTCTAATATTTATTACAAAACTGTTATCTATCATCCAATACTGTCCTTTAATTCCTGTCAATGTACCTTCTATTTCAGGCATGGAATCTAATTTTACACTTTTTACTTTTTCGGGATAACTCAAAACCGGATAATTTATAAGCATTTCTTCAGAGTCTGTTTTTATCCATTGTTTCAAATCATCAGGTAGAAATGTTGAAAAATGATTTCTTTCTTTAGCCAAATCAATAGGTTCTCCAACCGATTTTAACATTTTTTGCCAATTGGTTTTATCGGCCAAATGTGCTTTTAATGCAACCTCCACTAGACCTGCCGCTTGCCGGTAAGGGGTTGCAGCAATTACTATGGCCTGACTTGCCCCCTGGTCTATCCAGCGGGTAGGCACTTGTGTAGTTCGGGTTACCCCAATTTTTAAACCACTGGTATTGCTCAAATAAGCATAATGCGGCTGCATGTGGTGTTCCATTTCCCAATCATAATCGCGAAGGGCAATTCCTTCATGGATGCGGCTCAATTCGGGGCGGATGATACTTGGTGATGCTTCAGGCGAATTCATAAATGCATCGTAACTCATGCCTTCCCCGAATACTTTATTTATTTTTTTTCCTGATACCACACAATGGATGGCATTTTCAAAAGTTAAACGAAATTTCTGGCCAACCAATTCATTCAAAGGAATGTAATGATTAGGTTCTAAAATATCATACAGTGGCAATTGATATTGCACCACTTCGCCCATTGCGGATTTCATTTTTCTTATATTTCCTGAGAGTTTCATTTCATTAAATTATTTTATGGTTGTCACGTCGAGGTGCGAGACTTCTCTTCTCAAGAGATTCCTCCTTTCGTCGGAATGACAACTCACAGCCATTTTCAAATTTTCAAATTGCCTCATTTCCAAATTATTTAATCCAAAAATCAAACAACACCTTTTGTTCTTCCGATGGTTTTTCAATTTTTATTACCTTATAATTTACCGTCGGGTCTTTTTCAGGCTTTATTTTTAAAGTAATTAATTTTCCTGTACGGCTCACTACCATTTCTACTTCTACCCCTTCTTTAAACCGGCTTGTAAATTCATCTATATCCCCATTTACTCGGTAACCATTTATGGCAATTATTTCATCGTTCACGCTAAGTCCTGCTTTGGATGCTGGGCGGTTTACCTCCACAAATTTCACCATAGTTTTGCCATTCTCCAATTTTGTATTTATACCCAAAGGCATTTTGGTTGACGACTGATTTTTTAGTTCAAGCCCCACATAAGCCAAATAGTTTCCAAATGGAATGGCATTGGTGGTATAAATTACCTCATTCAATAAATCCTTAAACGATGAGCCGGCAATAGTTTCCAAAGCTTTGGCAAATTCTTCTTCCGTAAATCCGCGTTTTTTGGTTTTATAATATTCGGTATATAAATACCGCATCACATCGTCCAATTTCTTTTTGCCATTGGTGCGTTTTATTATTTCAAGGTCCACAACCATGGCCGCCAACATCCCTTTTTGATAATAACTTATGGTAGCATTATCACTATTTTCATCGGGCCAATAAAATTTTATCCAGGCATCAAAACTACTTTCGGCCAGAGATTGAACTTTGCCCCCCGGCAGGTTTTCCATTTTATTTATGGCTGTGGCCACTATGTTCAGGTATTCTTCTTCCTTATAAATATCGCAGCGTTTTATAAATAAATCATCGTAATAGGAAGTAATACCTTCCACCACCCAAAGCATTTTAGTATAGTTTTCTTTGGTGTAATCAAATGGGCCAAGCTCAATAGGCCGTATCCGTTTCACATTCCACAGGTGAAAATACTCATGGGCTATAAGGCTCAAAAAACTTTTGTACTTGGTTTCATTACTGTAAGCCCAACGTTGGATTACCGAAGTCTGGCTATTCAAATGTTCCAGTCCTCCCCCACCCGATTCCACATTTTGAATAAACACCACATATTCCGGCGAAGGATGATCGCCCATCATGGCCACTTCTTTTTCAATTATTTTTTTAAAATCAGTTTTTATTTTTTCGGCATCATAATTCCCTTCCCCAAGCATGGCCACCCTGTGTTTTACCCCGGCTACTTCAAAATAAATAATATCATGATTTCCCAAAGCAAATGGGCTATCAGCCAGTAGGTCATAATTATCAGCCATAAAGGTATTGCTGGCCAAAGCGGGCAACGCCACCGTAATGTGTTTCCAATCGTTGGGTTTGTCTATCACTATTCTACATTGGTGCTGCTGGTAGCCGTTGGCATACATAAAAACCGAACCACCGTGTAAAAATGCCTGGAACACATCCAAATAACTGGTTCTTACCCCATACTCAAAGGTATATACCTGATAGGAAATTTTAATTTTTTTGACCCCATTTTTAAAATGTACCCGCCAGGTGTTTTTGTTTTGTTTTTCTATTTTTAAATTTTCGAAAGCTGCAAATACACTAACATTTCTGGAAAACTCACGCACCTTATACGAACCCGGTGTCCATACAGGCATTACAAAATCGGTAAATGTTCCAGAAGGATTTGATAATTCCATTTCAATTTGAACATAGTGTGTCTCAGGTTTTGGAAACGAAACCTTATAAATAACTTCTCCCTGCATAAGTGTGGCGGTGATTAATAAAATGGTTAAAAGTGTGAGCCTTTTCATGGCAGGGCGAAAATAGTAATTAGATATGAGAATTTGAGATGTGAGATTATGAGATATAAGACTAAAGATGTAAGATTTAAGATAAAAGACTTTTGAGATGCCGGAGAATTGAGGGATGTTATAAAAATTTGTAAATTTGACCACTATCAAATGCAAATAAGAGAATACAAAGCAGCCGACCGCCAAGTTTGCCTTGAAGTTTTCAAAAGCAATATACCTGAATTTTTTTTACTTCATGAACTGGCTGATTTTGAAAATTGGCTGGATTTTAAAGACAAAGCCGAAGTTGCCTATAAATCCAACCAATCGGAATATTATTATACAGTAGAATTAGAAAACCAAATAGTGGCTTGCGGTGGTTTTTATATTCCTCAAAATAGCAATGAAGCACGAATGGCCTGGGGAATGGTAGATAAGATTTTGCACAAAAAAGGGATTGGCCGCCAATTTTTAAAATTCAGAATTGAGCAAATACGATTGATAAACCCTGAAATAACGATTGCTTTGGATACTACCCAGTTTTCTTATCCATTTTTTGAAAAATTGGGTTTTAAAGTCACCAAAATTCAAAAGGATTATTATGCCCCTGGATTTGACAGGTATGATATGGTTCTATAGAATTTAGAACCCAGAACTTAGAACATTAAATATGCAAAAACCATTAGTATCACCCGCATCCGAAAAGGATGACAAAGAATTACAGGCCCTTGTTGATTTTTATAATGAAACCCTTGGGTTTTGTCCCAATAGTGTGAAAACCATGTACCACCGGCCCGAAATAGCCTATGCTTTTATTAAACTAAATAAAGCCGTGATGGCAAACCATGGAAGTGTAACAAGTGCCTTAAAAAGACTTATCGGATATATAAGCAGTAATGTGGCCGGATGTCGTTATTGCCAGGCTCACACCATCCGTGCCGCTGAAAGATATGAAGCCGCGGATGAACAAATGGCGAATATATGGGAATTTAAAACCCATCCTGCCTTTAGCGAGGCGGAAAGGGCGGCATTGGAATTTACCTTGCTTAGTTCAGCAATTCCAAATACCGTTGATGATACTATTTCAAACAAACTAAGGTTATATTGGAACGATGGTGAAATTGTAGAAATTTTGGGAGTGGTGGCTTTGTTTGGTTTCTTAAACCGGTGGAACGATTCCATGGGAACTGAGATGGAACAAGGAGCGGTGGAATCGGGTGAGAAATATCTAGAAAAGCGGGGCTGGACAACCGGTAAACATAAATATTATTAAGTAATAATTGAACCACATAGAAAGATAGGAACATAGGTTTTCACATAGATTCTATGTGTTTTTCTAAGTGCTCCTATGTCCTATGTGGTTCAAAAAAATTCAATACTTTTGTCAAACATATTATGAAAAAATCAATCCTCCTCATTTCCCTTTTCATCAGCCTTACCACCCTTTCCCAACCCAAATTCCAATTGGGTGTAAACCTTGACGACAACGGGGCTTTTGTAAATATTATAAACCACACCAACCGCTACAGCAATGCTACAAGTTACGACAGCCTTGGCTGGCCCAAGAGCAATTTTGATTTGGTATTATTGGATGGACGGCCCGCCACCGAATGGAGCGGCAGCATCGACGACCCTGAAACCTATCGCGTAAATTATAGTGGCCGATATAAATCCAGTTTCAAAGGCATAGCCACCATCAATGCATCGGGAACAAGCGTGAGTATAGAAAATAAAACCTACGATTCACCCACTAATACCACCACCTTTGATATTGTAATTGGTGGCTTTCCCAATGCCAATCATGGAATGGTGTTTCTCAACTTTAGCGCTACACAGCGAACTTCGGGCAGTGCCGTAAATACAGGAATAACAAACCTTAAAGTAAACCGCCCCGGCTATCCGCTCAGTACCACCAAAATTTTTACCGATGAATTTATAAGCCTTTGCAAAGCAGCAGATTTTGCTTGCTACCGCTACTACAATCTTCAAAATATATGGGATGGTGAACCTACCTATCCGGCCACTACAAAATGGGAAAACCGCAAAACTCCGCTGGATGCAAGCCAACGAAGCATGGCAGCCATCAATGGGAAACGCGATGCCTGGTGCTGGGATTATATTGTAGAACTATCCAATATTTTAAAGAAGGATATTTGGGTCAATATCCACATGTCGTGTGATTCAAACTATGTCAGCAATCTGGCTAAATTTTTGAAACAGAAACTCGATCCCTCTATTAATATTTATGTAGAAAACAGCAACGAAGTATGGAGCCCAACGCAACTTACCCATGGCCCATACAATAAGTCACAGGCCGATTTTTATAAGATAACCTTCGACCAAAACTATGCCAGGCGAAGTGTGGAGCTTTCCAAATGGTTTAGCCTGGTGTATGGAAGCAATGAAATAAATAAAAAAATACGGGTGATTTTGGCCGGTCAGCAAGGCTACCATGGCCGCAGCGACAACCACCTGAATTATATTAAAAACACCTTTGGCGAACCCAAAAATTATATTTATGCCAATAGTATGGCCTTGTATTTTGGTTCTACCAAGGCCAGTGATACCGACCCATTGGTAATTAATGATGGCATGATTGCCGATATTAATAGCCAAATAACTACCAATACCAATGCGGCTTACCGCCCGGTGCATATTACCAAGGCCAATACCTGGAACCTGCCTGGTGGATGTACCAGTTACGAAGGGGGGCCACACTTGCCGGCGGGTGGTGGCACCGCCAATCTCAATAACCAGATACTGGCCCATCGCACCGCCAAAATGAAGGATGCCATTGAACTGAGTTACCTGCAAGGCTTTAAAAACCTGGGCGGTGGCCTGGCTATGTATTTCACCCTCTCATCGGCCTATAACCGATACGGATGCTGGGGCTTAACGGACGATTACACCAACCCCGAACGAAATTATAAAATGCAGGCTATGCGAAAAATAATTTCAACCACGGTAGGCATTGATAAAAGTATCACAAAGCATAAAACCCTTATTTATCCTAATCCGGCTAATGATTATATTGAAATTATCCCATCCCCAAACAGTCCTTCGTTTCAAAATTCTTCTGTAGAAATTTATACGGTTTTAGGGGAGCGAGTAATAAGTGTTGAAGCCAAAGAAAATATGAGGATTGATATTTCAGGATTGGCTGCGGGGGTTTATTTTGTGAAGGTAGGTGAAGCGGTTGGGAGGTTTGTGAAGGAATGAACAATAGCCATTATAAAAATATCTACCATTGTAATATCCTTTTTAATTAAATTTGGAACATAATTACTAATAGCCAAATAGAACACCTAAAAAAACTTTGTATAGCTTACAATGTGGACAAAATGTATCTGTTTGGTTCGGCTTTGAATTCTAATTTTAATGAGAAGAGCGACATTGATTTTCTAGTAAAATTTAAAACCATTGAACTATACGGGTATTTCGAAAATTACATGAATTTTAAGGAAAAGCTTAAAACCTTATTTGGCCGGGAAGTTGATTTGTTGGAAGAACAAACCCTTCAAAATCCAATTCTTATTCGGTCTATTAATAAATCAAAAGAACTGGTTTATGGATGAACGGATTTTAAAATGGGTGTTTGATATTAAAATAGCCATAACTGAAATAGATGGGTATTTTCAATCAGAGGAGAAGGATTTTTTAAAATATAAAAAGAACGTGATGTTGAAAAGAGCGGTTGAACGAAATCTGGAAATTATTGGTGAGGCTATGAATCGAATTATTACAAGGGATTCAAGTTTTGAGCAACAAATAACAAATGCAAAGGCCATCATTGGGTTACGGAATCAGGTAATCCATGCCTACGACAGTATATCTGACGAAAGTATTTGGTCAATTTTGACAAATCACTTACCAAAATTAAAAATCGAAATCGACAAATTAACTCAGGAATAATTGTTTGAAGACCGGATTAAGATTAAACCCCAAAACAGTCCTTCGTCTCAAAATTCTACTGTAGAAATTTATACGGTTTTAGGGGAGCAAGTAATGAGTGTTGAAGCCAAAGAAAATTTAAGGAATGATATTTCGGGATTGACTGCCGGGCTTTATTTTGTAAAGGTGGGTGAAGTGGTTGGGAGGTTTGTGAAGGAGTAACGCCAAAACCAAACTGTTAATAATATCTTATCAACTTCAATACTTATAAGATTAGGTTTGAGGTTTTAAATTTAAAGGGATGATAGAGACTGTTCTCTTAAAATGAATTTAAGTTTTCATACCAAATTAGCAGAAGGATATTCGAGTAATTCTCAAATTGCAAGAGTATTAACAGAAGCTTGGGTCAAAGAGAATTCATATTGTCCAAGTTGTGGAAATCTGCCTTTAAATGAATTTGAAAATAATAGACCTGTTGCAGATTTTTATTGTGTTAGTTGCAGTGAAGAATTTGAATTAAAAAGCAAAAGTGGATTAATGTCCAAGACCATTACAGATGGTGCTTACGCATCAATGATTCAAAGAATAAATTCTAATAAAAATCCAAATTTTTTCTTTTT
>JBJXDS010000070.1:0-2555 GCA_046154525.1 Bacteroidia bacterium | reverse complement strand
GATTCGTGATTATTCGTGCAATTCGTGTCCTTACTCTATCACTAAATCAAACTTTTTGGCTTGTTGAACAATTATTTTCTCAACTTCCGATTCCAGAGTTTGCTGACTGGAAGTTCCGGTGGTGGTTTTGGTTTTTTCGGTAGTAATATAAACCTGTCGTTGTTTATTCAGGGTTTCAATGTCTTTTTGAATTTTAACCCGCTCTTCCTTTTTTACTTTTACAATTTGTTGGATTTCAACCGTACTTTTGGTTTTTAAACTATCAGGTAAGGTTTTTTTATCAATTTTGTTAACAATGGTGCTGTCATCAGTATGGGCATCCACCAAATCCCAGGTTGAGTTTTTATACAAGTTTCCTTTGCCTTTTACGGAAACCCTTTTTATAGCCGCCGATTTATTTTTACTGTAATTCATTTTGTCCACCTCGGCTTGTTTACTATAGCTTTCCACCCCAATTGCCCCATACGAAACATAGGTGGTATTTAATCTATCGTTTAATGCAAACAGGCTGCTATCATAAGGTGTAGCCACATCGGCCACAGTTACATTTTGGTCAATATTGGTAAAACTTCCCTGCCCACATTCTCCGCCCAGATTCCAATGTTCGCGGATGCCCTGCATTTTGTCGCCGCAATAAATGGTATTTACAATAACCCCTTTTTTAGAGGCCAGGGCACAGGCTTTGGTGTAACTAATGCTGCCCTGATAAAAATCTTCGTTTCCTGCAATAAAAATCACTTTATAACTTTTTGCCGAAGTATCCCAATTCAGTTCATTAAGCGCGGTGTACATTACATGGCCGCAAAATTCATCGCCACCATCAATGGTTAGGGCAAACAGGTTTTTTGAAACCTGATCTAAATCGGTGCTAAACCCATTGATGCGTTTTACATAGCCATTATTTACCCCATTACCGGGACGGCCATATTCGTATAGGGCAATTTCAATTTGAGGAACATAATTTGGGTTTTTTGCTTTTCCCAAAATGCTTACCATGTTCCAAAGCTGGTCTTTGGCCTGGTCTATCAATCCACTCATACTGCCCGATACATCGAGACAAATTAAAACCTGAATTTTTTTAGACTGTGCATCAGGATTTGGAGTTTGTGCCATTAAAAAAGTAGAACTTAGTAATAGCAATGCGACGGTTAATGTTTTTAAATTTTGCATATTCTTTTAAATTAATTTCAATTCAAAGGTCATTAAGGCATTTTTATGTTTTTCGAATAATGCGTGAATGGTTGGAGCAAATGAGTGAAAAGTTACCTTTGGCATGTAAACAGGTATAGAGTGAACCCAAAAAAAGGGATTTTTAATTTTACAAACTTTGTGAAGTATTATCTTTGTTCAATAAAAATTGAAAAAAATTATTTTCATATCATTTGTTTTCCTTGCTGTTATGGGCTTTGGGCAAAGCACTACTGGCAAAGGTGGGGTAGATAAACCAGCCACGGAATCGGCTGTGGAAATACTGAACGAAGCCAACAAAATAGCCGAAACCAACGCCACCAAAAGCATGGAACTGGCTACCACTGCCCTGGAAAAAAGCATCAAACAAAAAGACAAAACCACCGAATATTTTAGCTACAATACCTTGGGAACCCTGTATTATAATATTGGGAATTATTCAAAAGCTATCTCCTATTTTACCATGGCAAAAAATGGTTTTGTCACCATAAATAATGAAAAGGGAATGAAATATTCGGAGAAGTATTTGGCCCTGGCTCTTGAAAAGCAAAAGAAATATGCTGAAGCCTTGAAGGTGAAAGAAGAAGCAGACAAACGTTCATCCTATAAAAACAAAGGCGATTACCAAAAAGGCAAATATGACAAAGCCCGTCTAAAATCAAAATCGGGTAAAAAGGAGGAAGCTATGAGCGATTTGGAAACCTTATCAAAAGAGGAAAAAGTAACCCCCGAAACCAAGATTGATATTTATAATGAACTTGGCGATTTGTATGCCGAAAAGATGGATACTGTAAAAGCATATAATTGGTATGTTAAAACTTTAGAACTGGAAAAATCAGCAGAAACACGAAGTATAATATCTACCACAAATAAATCGGGCTACCTTGACGCTGCCAAAAAAGTTTCTGAACTTAACCTGAAAGGAAACCGGATGGTTGAAAATATTACGATACAAAACCAACTACTTTTGGATGGACTAAAAAGCAAAGATTTGGATTTGGTGCAAACGGCCAACTTCAATATTGGCAGTACATACATGCAACAACGAAATGAAGTTAAAGCCATTCCATTTTTGTTTGCCAGTGCCAAAATTGCCAAAAGCCGAAACAACCCGGTGGAAGAACAAAAAAGTGTGAAAGAACTCGCCACCGCTTATGAAAATCTGGGTCAATACGACAAAGCTTTAGATATATACAAACGCTATGTCCGGCTATCCGATTCATTTAAATCCTTACAGGCCGGAAATGAAGAAGCTAGCCTAGCTTTGAACCGGGAATTTTTAAAACAGGAACAGCGTATTAAAGGCTTAATGACCAGCCAAAAAGAAAAAGAAGCGAGTATAAAACGGCAGCGGAATATCGTGTGGA
>JBJXDS010000069.1:0-15015 GCA_046154525.1 Bacteroidia bacterium | reverse complement strand
ACTACCTTAGAAATAAAATAACATAGGGATTACTTAATAGGATATAGTTTTTTTTAATGCCAGTACCAATAAGGTGGTGACTACATTTAATAGCGTAAGTCCCCCAAGTTTTTAAATTAAAAACAGAAAAGGGCGTTTCACAACGCCCTTCTACTTAATTCTAATGCCTATGAAAAAAATTTACCCTTTAGTCAACATTATCGTGCAAAAATGAGTTGTTGGATTTCAACTCAGGTTTGCGCTCCGGATCATCCACCAGCGAAAAACGCGAAACATGCGTTTCCGATGAGTGTGAAATGTCATCCAGTTTTACCTGGCGGCGTTCGTAAGCTGGAGTATTCTCCAGTTCTTCCCGTCCCGATTCACTTTTTGATTGTATACTCAGTTCACGCAAATCGCGAATCCGAGCCATGAGTTCAAGGTTCTTAAGTTTGTTTATCCCAGCTTTAAATTCGCTGTGGTCCACCAAATTCACATCTTCCAGCGAAAAGTATTTTGGCTCCTCGGCTTCCACTTCTTCTTCCGTTTCAGCTTCAGCTATTTCGTTAATTAAAATTTCTTCCTTTATATCAGCCTTGTAACTATTTTCTTTCCTAGAGAAACCTGTAGCTATCACCGTTACTGATATTTTTTTGCCAATTGAACTGTCAAAACATAAACCACATTTGAGGTTGGCATCCATACCGGCCTGTTCCTGAAAAAATTGATTTATATCACTGTATTCATCCATCGTCACCTCTTCTTCCCCATTGGTAATGTTAATAAGCAAATCACTGGCCCCCTTTATAGTATTGTCATTTAATAAAGGCGAGTTCAAAGCCATTTCTGCAGCCCGTAAGGCCCTTCCATCTCCTTCGGCCACCCCGTTACCTAATATAGAAACCCCACTATCTTTCATAGCGGTTTTTACATCTTCAAAATCCACATTGATGCTTCCGGCTATGGTTATAATTTCAGCTATTCCTTTGGCGGCAGTTGCCAATACATTATCGGCATAACTAAAGGCTTTGGTAATAACCAAATTTCCAAATATTTCTTTTATCCTATCGTTAGATATTACCAAAAGAGAATCGACGACTTCCTGCATTTCGGCAATTCCTTTTTCTGCAGCATTTCTCCTTTTAGGCCCTTCAAAATGAAACGGTGTGGTAACTATACCAACGGTTAATATCCCCATTTCTTTGGCTATGCGTGCAATTACCGGGGCAGCTCCTGTACCCGTACCACCACCCATTCCGGCAGTTACAAATATCATTTGGGTGTTTACTCCCAACGCGTCTATTATATCTTTTATACTTCCTTCGGCCGCTTTTTTGCCTACATCAGGGTTGGAACCTGCACCGCGGCCATCCGTCAATTCATTCCCTATTTGAATTTTATTCGGTATTGGACTGGCTTCGAGGGCTTGCCGGTCGGCATTGCATATTATAAAATCAACCCCCTTTATACCTTCCCTGAACATATAATTAACCGCATTTCCACCACCACCACCAACACCTATTACTTTTATAATGGATGATTTTTCTTTAGGAAGTTCTACTTTAAAATTTGCCATAAGTTAATTATTTATCAAAATCAGAAAATTCATCGTCGGTAAGCCACTTTTTAATTAATTTCATATTAAAAAGAGTAAATCCTTTTTTAAACACCGTTCGCTTTGGGTCTTCGTTAGCTGCTTCACTTCCGTCCTCTTTTACCCAATTTTCAGTAAATAAAGCATCGTTCAGACCTTTCATTACCAAACCAATACCCGTGGCGTAAATGGGGCTCTTAACCTCATCCACCATGCCTTTGGCTAAGTGCTCGTTGGGATAGCCTACTCTTGCATCTAACCCGGTAACCAAAGAAGCCAAATGCGTAATATGTTTTAACATGGAGCCTCCACCGGTAAGCACTATACCACCAGCAAGTTTCTTTTCCAGCCCGGATGATTTTATTTCAAAATACACCAACTCCAATATCTCCTGAAGTCTGGCCTGTATTATTTTAGCCAGGTTTTTAACAGAAATTTCTTTAGGGTCACGGCCTTTTAATCCGGGAATGGTTATAATTTCATTTTCGGCTGCTTCACTTGCCAGGGCCGAACCAAATTTGGTTTTCAATGCCTCGGCATGATTTCTCATCACATTGCAACCTTCTTTAATATCTTCTGTAATAATATTTCCACCATAAGGAATAATGGCCGTATGGCGTATCACATTGTCATGAAAAATAGCTACATCCGTAGTTCCACCACCTATATCCACCAAAACTATTCCTGCTTCCATTTCCTCAGGACTAAGCACCGACATGGCCGAAGCCAAAGGCTCCAGCGTTAAGTCCGTTACTTTCAATCCTGTTTTTTCAACGCATTTATAAATGTTTTTGGCAGCGGTAATTTGGCCGGTTATGATATGAAAATTTCCTTCCAATTTTACACCCGACATTCCTATTGGGTCCATTATTCCCGGCTCATCATCCACCATATAATCCTGTGGAATAACGTGTAAAATTTTATCGCCGGGTTTTACCGCCAATTTATACATATCGGCTTCCAACCTATCCAAATCTATCTGGCTGATTTCCTTTTCCGAATCGTTGCGGATAAGCATACCACGGTGTTGCAAGCTATTAATGTGAGCACCTGCAATACCAACCTGAACATTTTTAATATTGACATTGGCTACTTCTTCGGCCATTTTCACAGCTTCGGAAATGGCGGCCACAGTCCGGTCGATGTTCGATACCACACCACGGGTTACTCCACCATTCGATGGAACCTTTCCAATTCCAAGTATATCTACTTTTCCAAATTCACTGGAACGGCCGACAATAGCACATATTTTGGTGGTTCCGATATCGAGGCCTACTACAATTTTTTGGGTGTTCATTATTGTTTACAGATTACTTGTCCTTTGAATTTTAAATTAATCGATTTGTATTTGTCCCATCCTATTTTGCTAAGTCCTTTTTTATAAAAGACTTCCAACTTTTTAAATTTTTCGTCCAGGTTGGAAGTGTCGCCAAGTATCACTTCATGAACTCCTGTAAAAGGAATAAATGAAATGTCTTGATTCTCACTCACAAAGAACTGCTGTATTTGCTCTTTCCAAAAGCTATTATTATTCACAAACCCTACTATATAGTATAGTTTTCTGTCTATTTTATCATTCATAAAACCCGTTGCTGGTATTAAATCAGGGGTAAAGTTGCTTGAAAGCGGAATTTTCACTCTATCATCGCAGATATAGTAAGGTGCTTTTACATTCGGAATTACTCTTAAAATCGGATGTCGTAGGGTAATATCAAACTTCATTTTACCACCCATACTCATATAAATTTCTGCCTTTTTTATAACTGATTTTTTAAGGAGTTTTTGTTCCATTTCATTCATTTTTAGGTTGGCCGCATATTTCCCTATCAGGCTCTTTTTGCCTTCGGGCAATTCCAGATATTTATAAATATCAGCTTCCGTTAACAATGGTTTTTCCGTCTTATAATTAAAGTTTATTTCCACCTCTTTGCATTCCACATTGTCCTTGTCGCGGGTGGCAAAATAGTATAAACCAATAATGACCACCGGAATCAAAATCAGCAACAACAGTTTTTTTATATTCACTTTTCTGCTCATGGTTGTAGGGCTTCATTAATTGGTGAAACAAGGGTGTCAATATCTCCGGCACCAATGGTTAAAAGTATTTTGGGTTGCAATTTTTCCAATAGTCCTATTACGTTTTCTTTGGTGGTTAAATATTTTTCGAGGGAAGTCACTTTATCATGAATGATGGAGGAAGTAACACCGGGCATGGGTAATTCTCGGGCCGGATAAATATCCAATAAAACTGAAACATCCAACAGGCTCAAACTTTGTGCAAAGCCTTCGGCAAAATCCTTGGTCCGGCTGTAAAGATGCGGTTGGAAAACCCCTGTAATTTTTTCGTTGGGGTATAATAATTTCACGGATTTTATAAAGGCTTCCAACTCGGTGGGATGATGGGCATAATCGTCAATAAACACAAAATCCGGCTGACGGCAAATAAATTCGAAGCGCCGTTTTACCCCTTTAAATTCTTTAAGGCCATCCACAATAGTGGTTTTATCAATACCAAGTTTTAAACAAACAGCTATGGCTGCCACCGCATTTTCAATATTATGAGTTCCGGGAATTCCTAATTGCAAGGATTCCCAGTTTTCGTTTTCTCCTTCAAAATCAAACGTAAACCACCCATTTTCAATCCGGACATTGATAGCTTTAAAATCTCCTTTTTCTATTCCATAGGTTTTAATGGAAATGGTTTCTTTTGAAGGAAAATCAAGGCCCTGTTTAATAAATAAGGTTCCGCCCGGTTCTATTTTTTTAATAAAATCGAAGAAGGATTTTTTAAGTTCATCGCCTGTTCCATAAATGTCCAAATGGTCGGCATCCATGGATGTAACGATAGCCAGGTTGGGGCTAAGGGTTAAAAACGAGCGATCGAATTCATCGGCTTCTGTAACTGTTACTGGCTTACCCATTGCCCCGCCTTTCAAGCCGGGAACATTTGTATTATAATAATTGCTTCCTAAATTGGTGCTTATCCCTCCCAAAAATGCCCCGAATGGTTTATTGGCAAAATGCAGCAAATGGGCAATAAGCGATGAAGTTGTTGTTTTCCCATGGGTTCCGGCTACCGAAATATTATAACTATCTTCGGTTATCAGTCCTAAAATTTGAGACCGTTTGTATAGCGTAAAACCATTATTTTTAAAATAGTTTAATTGCGTGCTATCCTTAGGTATGGCTGGGGTGTAGATGATTAGGGTATTTTCTTTTTCTAACGTTGAAATGGCATCCACCGAATCGGTATAGTTTATTTCCATGCCTTCGTTTTCCAGGGCTTCGCAAAGCTCGGAACGGACACGGTCGTAACCGGAAACATTATATCCCATATCTTTGATATAGCGGGCTATGGCACTCATGCCGATGCCGCCGATGCCAAGGAAATAATAATATTTATAGGTTGAGAGGTTCAATGTATCAGGATTATTTTATTAAGTCTTGAATTTTAAAAAACACACAATCAGGATTTAGATATTTTTTAACATGATTTAATCCGAGAATAAGAGAACTTCCACTATAAAATCCTGGAGTATGAGAGCCAAAGTTAAAAGCTAACACTTTTGTTTCCGTGTCAAAATACATTGTTGGAAATAAAGTAATATTAAAACGTAACATATTTTCATACCTTGGGTTTATAGAAATGTCATGAAGGGCACTTTTATTTTCGGTTATCGCTCGATTGAAAAGATAGATAATAAACTCATTATACTTGTTGGGTGCTAAACAATCATAAAACCCAATTTCTTTCCCAGTTTTAATATTATAGATAACACTTTTTTGATACCCACTTCCATAATCATAAGGATTCATAAGACTAAAAAAGAATATAGAATCATTAAAAACTTTATAAATGTATGATGCCCCAGGGTAATCATAAAGAACCACATTTAAATTACCTAACAAAATATACTTATCGGAAGGAGCTAAGGTATCTTTAACTAATTTACTTTTTTTGAGTTTTATAACCTTTTCTTTCCAATCAAAAGAATCCAATCGTACTTCATCAATTTTATGTTCGCAGGGTTTGTTAATCCAAAATAAGTAAAGTCTTAATTTAGGGTCAATTCTTGAGTCAATGTAACTATTCGTATGCCAAATTTTTAACAAGTTATTAATTTTTTGGATTTCAGTATTCGAATTAAATTCATCAACAAGTTGATAATAACCAATTATATCCTTACCATAGTCATTGACATAGAAACTTTGGTCAGACATTAGTTCCTCACAATACACCAATTTTAAATTACTTCCTTTCTGGGAATAAACTATTGAGAATTGAAATAAAGAGAGTATTAAAAAAATGTATGTTTTCATACTTCTAAGACGCAAACTGTTGGGTGAGTATTGTTTAATAGGAAGTAATAATCCCCCTGCCCCCTTTACAAAGGGGGACGGCTGACGCACGAGTATTGGACATTGAAAATTATTTATTTCTCTAGGGCTTGTCATTCTGAGGAACGAAGCATCTCTGGAGATTCCTCGTGCCTCGGAATGACAAACTACCCATTTCCAAATCTCCAAATTTTCAAATCTCCAATTCATTCTTCACTAATTTATAAACCTCATCTACAATTGATTTTGCAGCAAGAGGCTTCTCTAATTTCTTAATGTTAATGGCAAATTCTTCGGCCAAATATTTGTCTTTTAGTAGCGTTTCTATGGCCATCCATAAATCTGTTTTGGCTTCCCGGTCTTTTACCAATAAAGCGGCGTTTACATCCACCAAAGCCATGGCATTTTTGGTTTGGTGGTCTTCGGCCACATTGGGTGAAGGAACTAAAATTACAGGTTTGCCTACAATGCAAAGCTCGGTAATGGCAATAGCCCCGGCCCTTGAAATTATTATATCTGCCGCTGCATATACCAGTTCCATTTTTTCAATAAACTGGGAAACAAAGCCAAATTTAGGTTTATTGATGGCTTCATAATTTTTACCCGTTTGCCAAACAAGTTGTATGTTTTCTGTATTAAATTTTTCTATTAATCTATCAATTGATTGATTTATGGTTCTTGCTCCCAAACTTCCGCCAACTACCAAAACAGTTTTTTTATCCGGATCAAGATTTAAGGAACGCAAACTATCTTCTTTGGATGGAAGGTTTAAAATGGATTGCCTCACCGGGTTTCCCGTCACCACACATTTTTCTTTTGGAAAAAAGTCTTTGGCTTTTTCAAAACCCAAACATACGGTGCTTACTTTTTTCCCCAATAATTTATTGGTAACCCCTGCATAGCTATTTTGTTCCTGGATAAGGGTTGGAATATCCAACCAACAAGCTACTTTTAGTAAAGGGCCGCTGGCAAACCCACCGGTTCCTATTACTACGTCGGGTTTAAATTTTTTAAGTATTCGATAACATCTCTCAATGCTCGACATCACTTTCAAGGGAAACAAAAGATTTTTAAACGATAAATTCCTTTGAAATCCCGTTATCCAAATTCCATGAATTTTATAACCAGCTGCGGGAATTTTTTCCATTTCCATGCGGTCGTTGGCCCCCACAAATTCTATAATGGCTTCGGGTTCCCTAGCTCGTATTTCATTGGCAATGGCAATGGCTGGAAATATATGTCCGCCTGTTCCGCCTCCCGATATTAAAAATCTATGCGGTTTCAACTTGTACCTCCTCCTCAGGTTCTTGTTCCTCGGTTTCTTCTTTGTCGTCCCCTTCAATATGTTTGCTCACACTCAGTATTATTCCAAAAGCCAAACTTGTAAACAGGGTAGAGGTACCGCCCATACTTACCAAGGGCAATGGCAATCCCGTAACTGGGAATATATTTACCGCCACACCCATATTTATAAACGCCTGTATAACCAAGCTGAAAGCCAGTCCCACAGCCAGCAAGGCCCCAAATGCCTTCGGACTTTTTATAACAATCCGTATGCACCGGAACAAAAAGAATATATATAAAAATATAAGGAACAGGCCACCAATCATGCCGTATTCTTCCAGTATTATGGCAAAAATAAAATCAGCATAAGGCGATGGTAAAAAATTCCGTTGGGTGCTTTTGCCCGGCCCCACTCCAAAAATACCGCCTTTGGCTATGGCTATTTTGGCTTGTTGATTTTGGTAACTTCCGCCGGTATCCTTTTTATCTGAGGATTCCTTAAAAGATTCACGAAAAGATTCTATCCGTGCTTTCCAGGTTTGCACCCTTCCTTGTCCGGGTAAATTCATAATCACAGCCAGCATTATCCCGAAAAATACAACGGCTAATCCCGTCAATCCCAATAATGATTTTATTGGTATCCGGCCTATAAAAAGCAACACCATACAGGTCATAAAAAGCACCAAAGCCGTTGATAAGTTGGCGGGGGCAATTAGTCCGCAGATTAGAATAATACTTGCTACAATGGGCCAAAGTGTTTTCTTTGAATTGTCTATTTCGTCCTGTCGTTTGGATAAAAACCGGGCTATATACATAATGATAGCCAGCTTGGCCAAATCACTGGTTTGAAACGAAAGTCCAATCAATGGTAAGGTTATCCAACGGCGGGCATCGTTCACATTACTTCCAAAAACCAAAGTATAAAATAACAAGGGAATGGCTATGATCAACAGTATTTGCGAAAGCCGTGAGTAATAGCGGTAGTCGAGCAAATGCGAAAGCCACATAATAAACAAGCCCAACAACAACATACCGCCCTGTTTTATGAGGTAAAATTCGGTATTGCCCGATTGCTTGGCATACGCCAAAGTACCGGTGGAACTATACACCGCCAGCACCCCAAACAGGGAAAGCATACATACCACCACCCAGATGTATATATCGCCTTTCAGGTTATTTGCCGCCCATTTTCTTAAGCCCATTTTCTTTTAAGTTCTATGTTGTTTTAGTTCTAAGTTCTATGTTGTTATTCAACTTTGGAAAAGTTTTCTAAATCCTAAAATCATCCCCCAACCCCCTTCAAAGGGGGACGGCTGACGCATGAGTATTGTACTTCGCTTATAATTTTCTTTTACCATTCATATTCATTTTTCCAAGTCCTACCTATTCAGAAGAACACTATCCCTCTCCTTTTTAGGAGAGGGGGCAGGGGGGTGAGGTCTACAAGGCTCTCACCTGCATCTTAAACTGATTCCCTCTGTCTTCAAAATTTTCAAACAAATCAAAACTGGCGCAAGCCGGAGACAACAAAACCGTATCTCCCTTTTTGGAAAATTTATATGCTGCATGCACTGCATCCTCAGCCGAAGTGGTATTGATTATAATATCTACATCTGCCCCAAATGCCTGATGGATTTTGCTGTTGTCAAGTCCCATGCAAACAATCACATTCACTTTGTCCTTCACAAGCTTTTTCAGACTTGAATAATCGTTTCCCTTGTCGGTTCCACCGGCAATCCAAACCACCGGGGTTTCCATACTTTCCAGAGCATACCATGCCGAATTAACATTGGTGGCCTTGGAGTCGTTGATAAAATCAACCCCTTTAATACGGGCTACCCATTCCATTCTGTGTTCAACATTGGTGAAGTCAGAAAAACTTTGGCGGATACTTTCTTTCCTGATTTCGAAAGAGTTTGAAACGATGGCTGCCGCCATGCTGTTGTAAATGTTGTGTTTTCCACTAATTGTTAGTTGATTAACTGGCATAATAAATTCTTTGTTTAGATTGGTTAGCCGAACGATTATTTCTTTACCACGTAAAAAGGCACCGTTCGCTACCTCGTGGTTTATTGAAAATGCCAGCATATGGCCATTTCCTTTATTAAAATTTAAATTGTCCTTGGTTAATGGGTCATCATCGCAAAAAATGAATTGATCTTCATCCGTTTGATTTTGAGTAATCCTGAATTTTGATTGGATATAATTTTCAACTTTGTAATCATATCTGTCCAAGTGATCTGGTGTTATATTGGTTAGAACCCCTTGATGGATGCGGGTTTCATACATTCCATCCAATTGAAAACTACTTAGCTCCAATACATAGCACTCATGGTTTTCGGTGGCTACCTGCCGGGCAAAACTTTTGCCAACATTACCTCCTAAACCTACTTTTATTCCACCATTTTTTAAGATATGATGGGTAAGCATGGTTGTAGTGGTTTTGCCGTTGGTTCCGGTTATTCCTACCAGTTTGGCATTGGTATATTTTGCAGCAAATTCAATTTCGGAAACGATACTGATTCCGGCCTCTTTTACTTTTTTAATAATTGGGGCCTTATCAGGAATACCGGGACTTTTCACTATCATATCGGCATTCAATATTTTCGATTCTGTGTGTTTTTCACTTTCCCATTCCACCCCAATGTTGTTCAACTCATCCTTATAGCTTGGTTTAATAACTCCGTAATCGCTTACAAACGTGTCATACCCTTTGGCAAGGCCCAATACAGCCGTGCCACATCCACTTTCTCCTGCACCTAATATGACCAATCGTTTTGCCATCGTTTCTTATCTCAGTTTAAAGGTGATAATGGTGAATAAAGCGAGCATGATTCCAATGATCCAGAACCGGGTAACAATTTTGGTTTCGTGGTATCCTTTCTTTTGGAAATGGTGGTGAAGCGGCGACATCAGGAAAATCCGCCGTCCTTCGCCAAAGCGTTTTTTGGTGTATTTAAAATAGCTTACCTGTAAAACCACACTCAGGTTTTCAACCAGAAAAATGCCGCAGAGAATAGGAATTAATAACTCTTTGCGGAGCATAATAGCTATCACCGCTATGATTCCACCTATAGACAAGCTGCCTGTATCGCCCATAAAAACCTGGGCCGGGTAGGAGTTGTACCATAAAAATCCGATGCAAGCCCCAACAAACGAAGCCAGAAAAATAGTTAGCTCTCCCTGATTTGGGAGGTACATAATATTGAGGTAATCGGAAAAAATGAGGTTACCTGAAAGAAAAGCCAACAAGGCTAGGGTGGCTCCGATAATGGCTGAACTTCCTGCCGCTAATCCATCAATTCCGTCAGTAAGATTAGCCCCGTTAGATACCGCTACTATTATAAAAATAACAACAATGATGAAGGCTATCCAGGCATATTTTTTGGCATTAATATCGCTTAAAAAGAATAATAATTTGGAATAATTAAACTCATGGGATTTTACAAAGGGTACTGTAGTTACTGTAGATTTAAAGTCCTGAACATAGATAGTTTCCCCATTGGCAAGTTTCCGTTCGGTGGAGTTTGCTTTTATTTTTTCGGTGGCTTCTTTTTCCGAATAGGTTTCCCTGATTACCACACTCGGATGAAAGTAAAGTGTAGCCCCAATAATTATTCCTATGCCTACCTGTCCTACTATTTTAAATCTTCCTGCCAAGCCTTCTTTATTCTTTCTGAAGACTTTTATATAATCATCCAAAAATCCAATAAGCCCAAGCCATACAGTAGTTATAAGCATTAGAACTATGTAAACATTATTGAGCCTAGCCAATAAAAGGGTAGGTATTAATATAGCTCCAAGAATTATTAAACCACCCATAGTTGGCGTACCTTTTTTGGATTGCTCACCTTCTAGTCCTAAATCGCGAATGGTTTCAGCAGCTTGCCGTTTTCTTAAAACATTAATTAGGCGTTTTCCATAAACCAGTGAAATGGCAAGTGAAAGGATAATAGCTAGCCCGGCCCTGAAAGTGATATACTGGAATGCCCCGGTTCCGGGAACTTGCCATTGTTGGTGTAAGTATTGAAATAAATAGTACAGCATGGTTTTTAACTTATATTTTCAAATGCTTGTTTCAATTTTTCAAAATCATCAAAATGAGTTTTCACCCCATTCACATCCTGATAATCCTCATGTCCTTTGCCGGCTAACAGAATAATGTCGCCTTTTTTTGCCTGGCTCACAGCCACCTGAATAGCCTCTTCGCGATTCGTTATTTTTAAAATTTTCTTAAAATGTTGTGCTTTAACCCCGGCCTTCATTTCAGCCAAAATGGTTTCAGGGTCTTCTGACCGGGGATTGTCGCTTGTAAAAATTACTTTATCGCTAAGGGTGCTGGCTATATCGCCCATGATGGGGCGTTTTTCTTTGTCTCTATCACCACCGCAACCAATGATGGTAGTTAAGGTTTCATTCCGGCTCCTTACTTTATTGATTGTTTCCAGAACATTTTTTATGGCATCAGGAGTATGGGCATAATCAATTACTCCCAGAACTCCGGTTTCACTCCTTACTATTTCAAATCGGCCTTTGGCACCACGTGTTTTGGTAAGGGCTTCAATTATTTTTTCTTTTGGTATATCCAAAATGAAAGCTGTGCCATAAACCGCCAATAAATTATATGCATTAAAATCGCCCGAAAGTCCATACCAGGCTTGGGTTCCATCTATTTCAAAAAGCAATCCCGTAAGGTCACTTTCTATTATTTTTCCTTTAAAATCAGAAATGTTTTTTAGGCTATAAGTATATTTTGAAGCCTTAGTATTTTGCAGCATTACCAAGCCGTTTCTATCATCCTTATTGGTTAAGGCATAAGCCGAAGAAGGCAGGTTATCAAAGAATTTCTTTTTGGCTTTTAAATAATTGTCAAAGGTTTTGTGATAGTCTAAATGGTCGTGGGTAATATTGGTAAAAATGCCCCCGGCAAACGTCAATCCCCCAATCCGGTTTTGATCCACCGCATGGCTACTTACTTCCATAAAACAGTATTCGCAATCTTTTTCAACCATTTTGGCCAACAAAGCATTGAGCGAAACCGGGTCAGGTGTGGTATGTGTACTTGGAATTATCTCCTCTCCAATTACATTTTGAATCGTTGAAATCAGGGCGGTTTTATAACCCAGATTGGTAAAAAGATTTTTTAGTAAGGTAGCAACGGTTGTCTTTCCATTGGTACCGGTTACCCCAATAAGTTTAAGTTTAGAGGACGGATTATCATAAAAATTAGAAGCTAACTGGCCAATTATTTCACGGCTGTTTTTTACTACAATATAATTAAAATCCTTTAGGCGATCAGCCGGAATATACTCACAAACTACCGCTGAAACCCCTTTGCTTATTGCATCCTTAATATATTGGTGACTATCGGTGGCGGTGCCTTTAATTGCAACAAACAAATCATTTTGTTTAGCCAAACGGTTATCTGTAATTATTGAGTTTATTGAAATTTTTGAATTCTGAAATTCAAGTAAATCAATGTTTTGTAATATTTTTGATAGAAAAACCATTAAATTTTTAGCTTAATTATTAACGTTTTTCCTTTAATTGACTTACTACCAGGTGTTAGCGATTGCCAATAAACCCGCCCCATTCCTGAGGATATAACTTTTAAACTTCTGTTTTCGGCATAATAGATGGCATCGCGTAAGCCCATGCCCTGTAAATTAGGGATTAAGTTTAAGTCGTCATTTTCCGAAGAGTATTCATATTCCCCAACGGAATCTTTTTTGGCAATAACCCAATCCGTTGTTTTGCCTTTTGAATGAAAATCGTATTCTGTAAACTTATCCAAAAATTTAAGGGTTGCTCCCTTTTTGCCCGCTAATAAAGGAGGAAGTGTTCCTTTGTCTTTTAATGAATCACTCAATTGGCCGCCAATATTTTGATGGATACCTGAAATCTTTTCGGCAATTTCCTTTGCTATTGGAGCGGCTACCACTCCTCCAAAATATCCGCCAACAGTAGGTTTATTTACCACTATTATTATTGAATACTTGGGATTATCGGCTGGAAAGTATCCAGCAAACGAAGAATAATAAGCCCCCTCGATATACTCTTTTCCATTGCTTATTTGGGCCGTTCCTGTTTTTCCGGCAATTTTTACCCGGCTATTGCTAATGCTTTTTGCGGTACCACTATCTACCACCGCTTTTAATAATCCTTTAATTTTTTTGATGGTGCTTGATGAAGCTATTTCATCATTTATTACCTGGCTTTTAAAGGTTTTTTCGATCTCGCCTTTTTGCCCAATGGCTTTCACAATAAATGGTTTCACCATTTCGCCATCATTGGCCACGGCATTATAAACCGATAACAATTGCATAGGAGTAAGGCTTATTTCGTAGCCGATGGACATCCACGGAAGCGAAATTTTACTCCATGATTTATTTCCTGGTGATTTTACTTTTGGTGTGCCTTCGCCTTTTATCTCCAGTCCAAGGGGTTTATCCAATTTTAAAAATTTTATATAATCTACAAATTCCTGAGAATTCCCTTTAAAGCCATTGAGTACCGAGGTAGAAATACCAACGTTTGACGAATGCTCAAAAGCATAGGCAAATGTTTTTGTTTTATAAGGCGATTTTTCGGCATCCTGCATATCGCCATTGCCAATTTTTAAATACCCATAATTTATTAAAACCGAATCGGTAGTTTCAATTTTTTCTTTTTCCAGTAAAGCTAAAGCCGAAACTATTTTAAATGTAGAACCTGGTTCATAACTTTCGCCAACAGCATAATTCAAAATTTCTTTATAACTGCCAACACCTGATTCGGTAAGGTTGGCCATGGCTTTTATCTCACCGGTTTTCACATCCATCACCACCACACAACCATGATGGGCCTTATGTTTGGTCAATCCATTGTACAAGGCATTATTAACTATATCCTGAATATTTACATCAATGGTGGTATAAATATCTTTTCCATCCACAGGTTCCACCTCGTTGTTATCGTTAACTGGGCGGTATCCTCCGGCTATTCGCTGCACCAATCTTCGGCCGGTAATACCAGCCAATTCTTTATCATAAGCTCCTTCAATTCCTACCCGTTCTTTACCTGTACCGCTTCCTACATAGCCGATGGTTCGGGCCAGCAAATTTTTAAAAGGCATTACCCTATAATTGTCTTCCTCTATAATTAACCCGCTTTTATACCGCCCTTTTTTATACAAAGGCCATGTTTTAATTTCTTTGATATCTAAAAAACTAAGTTTCTTTTTTAAGGCGAAATACCGATTTTTCTCATTCCGCCCTTTTCTAAATTCTAATAAATAATCTACCGCAGATTTATCTTTAAAATATTTGGAAAACTTGGCCGCAAGCTGCGGTATATAAGCCCTGAAGGTATCTTCAGGCAACACCGTTAAATCCATCCTTATCTCATAACGTGGTATGGAGGTGGCCAACAAAGTGCCGTCGTCAGAGTAAATATTTCCTCGTACGGCTTGAATAACTTTGTACTTCAATGTAAGGCTGTCGCTTAGGCTTCTCCACTTGGCTCCATCCACCATTTGGATATTAAAAATAGAATATATTACCAGACCGGCAAACACTACCACACAGCCGAAGCTAAAAAATATGCGGTTCAATATGGAGCGTTTTATATTAGGCACTGTGGTTTTTTTAATATTTATTTTTTAATAATAATTGGAGGTGATGTGGCTGGTTTTATGCCTTCTTTCAGCATTTTTTGCTCAAGGTTGGAACTGCGGCTCCCGTTCAATATTTCGGTTTGAAGGGTGATGTATTCGGAGTAAAGTTCCTTTACTTCCCTGTTCAATTTTTCTATTTTTCGTACCTTTTTATCGCTGCGGTGCG
>JBJXDS010000068.1:0-18478 GCA_046154525.1 Bacteroidia bacterium | reverse complement strand
ATCAATAAATGAAACTCCAAACGTATCTTTCCCTGGAAATAAAGCCGCCAAATAATTATTCTGACGTGATTCTAAAATTTTATCGTTGATGCTAACACCGGGCGTTACCAATTCTGTAACCCCTCGTTTCACAATGGTTTTGGTTAGTTTTGGGTCTTCCAATTGGTCGCAAATGGCCACCCGTTGCCCAGCTCTAACCAATCTTGGCAAATACACGTCCAATGAATGATGCGGAAACCCAGCCAGTTCTACCTCGTTTGCCTTGCCATTGCCTCGTTTTGTTAATGTAATACCTAAAATTTGCGAAGATTTTTTAGCATCTTCTCCAAAAGTCTCATAAAAATCTCCAACCCTAAACAAAACTAAAGCACCGGGATATTTTTGTTTTACCTCGTTGTATTGTTTCATTAAAGGGGTTTCAGAATCAGCTATCTTTGCACACAAAATTTTTATGGATTTAAGAGTCCGCAAATTAAAGAATATAGAACTAAATCGCCTATCAATTGACGATTTTAAAAGCGAGAAAAAAAATGAAATCGTAGTAGTGCTTGATGATGTTAGAAGTATGAACAATGTGGGTTCTATTTTTCGTACCTGCGATTGCCTTGGAATTAGGAAAATATATTTGTGCGGAATTACAGGCAGGCCGCCACATCGAGACATTCATAAAACATCACTTGGGGCCGAAAATAGTGTTGATTGGGAATTTCATGAAAACATTGAAACCCTTATCCTCTCCTTAAAAATTGATAATTATTTAATAGTTGGGTTGGAACAAACCGACCAAAGCAAAGATATTCGTAATTTTGTGACGAACTCAAAACCAATGGCTATTATTGTTGGAAATGAGATTGAAGGGATTAGTGATAATGCTTTAGCAGAGTGTGATGATATTTTGGAGATTCCCCAGTTCGGAACCAAGCATTCATTTAATGTGGCAGTAAGTTGTGGTATAGCATTATGGGAATTGATAAATAAGGATAGGAGCGCAGATGACAAAGATTAAATATGATAAAGTATGATGAATTTTTTTGGTTCATTATTTGATGAAACCTATTTTATCGAAAACTATATCATTTTAAAATTAAGAAGTATAAAATAATACACATGGAAAGTCCGGATAGCTATCGGGATATTCCATCAAATAATAAGAAAAATAAAAAATGCTAGCAGAACCGTGCACTAATTTTTTAATAAACAGGGTTTTAAAAATATCCTGTTTATTCTTATTTTTCTGTATCATCTGTGTTCCAATTTCTTTAGTAGCCCAACCCAAGGATGCAGTAATGTATGTAATTGGAAAAATTAAAAATGAACAACGTCGGATTGATTTGTTCGACACCTTAGTTGACAATAAAGTTCGTTTTGAAAAACAAGAGTTGACTGATAAAGTTCAACAATCTTTATTTTTTAAAGTAAACGACCTAATCCTTTTAATTGAAAAAAGAGAGAACGATTACAAAACCCGTCTTATCAAATTAGAGAGTGTTTTAAATATATTAAAACGAATTGAACGTGAAAACATTGAACTAACCAACCAATACGAATCGCAAATAAACTTGGCCAATCGATGCATGATAGAGACAGAGCTTACCAGGTTGCTCCCGGCAATGCTAAGCAATCCGGTGAGTGCCTTAAAAATCTTACCGTTTTACTCAGCCAAGCCCGAAACCAGAGAATTTTTGTTAAAAGTTGTTAAAACTTCCCCAACCGAGTTGCTTACCCATTTTAAATTAATTAGCGAAAAACCTTATGCCGACACAGTCTTATTAGAACTTATAAAATATGCACCGGGTGAGGTAAAAGCTTATTTATATTCACAAAACTCTGTGAGTTCTTCAATACGAAAATCTAAAAATACATGGATGTTGGCGTTTGTAAGAATTTACAATGAGGTGGGTATGCGAAGCAGGGCATATTCTTTTTTGGATGATATTCATAATAGTAAAATCACAATACCCAATGCCGACAAATTGGGCAATGAGCCGGATCAATATTTAAAAAAACTGATAGAATTAATTGGCAGGAAACAAGTGGCCGCCAGGTTTACCATTGAAAAAGAATTACAAGAATTATGCCTTAAACAAATCAGGGATATTAACGATTTACATGAGGAAAAAGACGAGGTAAGATTTGCGAGTACCTCTAATCTTTCGGCTAACGAAATATATACACTAATCGTTTTGGGCGAAAGTGAAGTTTATACTTCTACTTTTATTGGGTTGTACAAACGTATGGAATCAAAAATCACGAACCCATCGTTCTATGTTTTTTTAGAAGAGCAAAACTGGTTAAAATTCAGAACGTTTATAAAAATGTGTGCTGGTTACAATACGTTTAATTTATTTTTGGCCAAACTTACCCCTGACGAAAAAAGCCGCTTGTTTCGCAAGTTTTGTGAGGGATTGGAAGATGAAACGGGTAATCTTGAAAATGCTGTAACCGTAGCCGATACCTATGGAAGCCTGAAAGATGAACCAACCAAAAAGCAATTGGAAAAACTTATTACCAATTATTTTTATTTGGTTACCGGCAAAGGAAATTTTGAAGCCTCAAAACTTTATGAACTTTTGTTAGAAATAATTACAAATAAAAATACGACTAACCGACCTAATATTTCCATGATCACTTCTGACCAATTGTTTAAGTCGGATACTTGTTATGAACAGCTTATGTTTTATAACGATAAAGATGGCGACAATAGTTTTAAATCGTTTTTGGCCATTTATAAAAAGCCTGAATGGGTAATTGAAGAATTTGAAAACTACGTAAAAATTAGTCCGAAAAAAGGAAGGCAAGTCATAATTTTTGCTAACCGACCCGAAAAAGAAGCCGAAGGACAAGGGCAAATAAGAGATACATTTATTTATAAAAATCACTGGCCCGAAATAGTGGTACATCGTGGTCACAGCTATTATGCCTGGGCCACTATCGAATCTTTAAACCCTGAAGCAAGAGTGGTGGTATTGGGTAGTTGTGGTGGATATAATAATATTAGTAAAGTTCTTGATATTAGTCCTGCAAGCCATATCATTTCTTCAAAACAAATTGGAACCATGCTGGTAAATAATGAAGTTATTTACCAAATGAACGAAACTATTCGATTGGGTAAAGATTTGGATTGGGCCATTCTTTGGAAATCAATTGATTCTAAATTTAAAGGCAATAAGGAAGCCCTTGAAAAATTTCAGGATTACATTCCTCCCCACCATAATTTGGGGGCTTTATTTATTAAAACGTATCGAGAAAGAATTTAAAGGCCCTCTAACCCCCGAAGGGGGAATAATTGCAGCAAATTGGTCTCAGAATGTTCCCCCTTCGGAGGTTAGAGTGCCTACACTTTGTTGAAACAATCTTGATAACCTCCCTTTCATTCTCCCCAAATTGTCTTACCTTTGCATCCCGTACACATAGGTTTTATATTGACCTAATTTATTATGCGAAAATCAAAATTTGTATTTGTTACGGGAGGCGTTACTTCGTCATTAGGTAAAGGAATTATTTCCGCTTCTTTAGCAAAACTTCTTCAGGCACGTGGATATTCGGTTACTATCCAAAAATTCGATCCTTATATTAATGTTGACCCAGGAACCATGAACCCTTATGAGCATGGTGAATGTTATGTAACCGACGATGGAGCCGAAACCGATTTGGATTTGGGTCATTACGAACGCTTTTTAAATATTGCTACCTCTCAGGCTAATAATGTTACAACAGGCCGGATCTATCAAACAGTAATAGAAAATGAACGACGTGGTGAATATTTGGGTAAAACCGTACAGGTAATACCGCACATAACCAACGAAATAAAACGCAGGATGATGTTGCTCGAGGAAGTGGGCAAATATGATATAATCATTACAGAACTTGGCGGAACGGTAGGGGATATTGAATCATTGCCTTATATTGAGGCTGTTCGTCAGTTGCGCTGGGAACTTGGGCAGGATACCATTTGTATTATCCACCTAACACTTATTCCATATCTTAAAGCGGCACAGGAACTAAAAACAAAACCTACCCAACACTCGGTAAAAGACTTACAGGAATTGGGAGTGCAGCCGGATATATTGGTTTGCCGTACCGAACATAAACTGAATGCCGACATACGAAAAAAAATAGCCCTGTTTTGCAATGTCAATCAAAATGCGGTTATCGAATCGATAGATGCGGATACTATTTATGATGTTCCCTTAATGATGCTTAAGGAAAAGTTGGACAAAGTAACATTGGCCCGCTTAAAACTTCCGATGCGAAACGAACCAGAACTGGAAGCCTGGAAAGAATTTATTTTAAGGGTAAAACATCCAACAAACGAAGTGACCATAGGGCTTGTGGGCAAGTATGTGGAATTGCAGGATGCCTATAAATCCATAATTGAATCCTTTATTCACGCCGGGGCCGAAAACGATTGTAAAGTAAATGTGAAAACCATCCATAGCGAAATGTTGACTCCAGAAAATGCTCATGACCGATTGCAGGGTTTGGATGGTGTACTGGTAGCTCCGGGGTTTGGAAGCCGTGGTATTGAAGGAAAAATAGAAGCCATTCATTATTTGCGAACCCAAAATATTCCATTTTTTGGTATTTGCCTTGGGATGCAAATGGCTGTGATTGAATTTGCCAGAAATGTTTTAAAATTAAAAGATGCTCATTCTACGGAGATGGAAGGTCAAAGTCCCGACCCAGTGATAGACCTGATGGAAGACCAAAAGGAAGTATCCCAGAAGGGAGGTACCATGCGATTGGGCAGTTACAATTGTGAGTTAAAAAAAGGAACTAAATCCTACACGGCTTATGCTAAAAATAAAATAAGCGAACGCCACCGCCATCGTTATGAATACAACAATGCCTATTTGGACGAAATGGAAAAGGCCGGAATGATAGCCGCCGGAAAAAACCCAGAAACCAATTTGGTTGAAATTATTGAAATACCGAAACACCGCTGGTTTGTTGGGGTTCAATATCACCCAGAACTGAAAAGCACGGTTGAAAGCCCCCATCCATTGTTTGTGAAATTTGTAAAGGCTTGCATGGATTATTCGGAGGAAAAATAGGCCCGATTATCCCCGAAAGGGAAATTGGACTCAAAGTAATTTTGCCGCATATTGTTCTCCCGAAAATGGAAGGGATCTCCATGTTAGTGTTCATTCCACCAGCAATTTCTGCCTACTTACTTTTCCATTGCCCGATTGCAACTGAACGATATAATAGCCCGAAGCCAAAGACGAAATATCTACTTTTTCAAACCCATACCCAACCTCGAAACGTTTATTTAAAACTAATTTACCCGTTAGATCAAAAACGGAAAGGTTCATACTGCCTGTATATGAACTGGGGAAAGCAACATTGACTTCGCCTTTAGCCGGGTTGGGAAATACCGTAATAGATTCGTCCTGTAATCCATGGATGTATTCGTAAATGGTATACGTTTGGTTTACATTCAAGTTTGTTTTCACAATCCGCCGGTGTTTTTTATTCGGGAAAATAACAACCACAGAATCTATGATAGAATTATTATCCAGTCCAAAAACAAGCGAGAAAGGAGCCTGTCCGGCGGCATTTCCCTGGCCTGCATATACTTCCCTGGTTTTAATTAGTTTCCCACAGTAAACTTTTACAATTGCTCCTACACAGCTACCATTGGTTCCAAAGGCGGGTTTTAAATTTATTACCACATGGTTTTTATTATTGCCTGCATTATTTTTTAAAAATATTGGAACTACTCCAACTCCTGGCGATCCTCCACCATAAATTAGTAAATCTTCATCCCCATCATTATCATAATCCATGGGCCTTACAATGTTCATCGTAATATATTTATTGGAATTAAGTGTAAGATTGAGCGCCTTGGTAACGTCCGAAAATTTATTATTGGCATTTTGCCTGAACATAAATAGTCTTCCATTCCCGCCACCTACATAGGTGCCATCAGCATAGCACAAATCGGTAAGACCATCGTTGTCAAAATCGAACCAACCTGCATCATAAGTGGCACTATGTGAGGCATAAGGTGCTGCTTTAGGCGTAATATCCATAAACCATCGCAACTGATAACTACTATCTGGACCCTGATTTTTAACAATAGTTGAGCGGCCTTCATTTACATCATTTCCACCATGAACCATGGCAAAATAAAAATCAAAATCACCATCATTATCATAATCGCAGGGCATAGCTGCCCAATGGCAAAGTTCCTGACCATTATCGCCTTTCATCAGGTGGCTTGTATATCCTGCTTTTTTGGCCACATTTTCAAATTTTCCATCCATGGCGTTTTTCCAAAGACTACCTCCCGTGCGGCAATAGGACGCTGTAAAAATATCGTCCCATCCATCGTTGTTCCAATCACCGGCACTGCTGCCATAGAGGGGTTCATTGGTTGGTTTGTTTAAATTGGTAAATGCTGTAACGTTGGTAAATGTTCCGTTGCCATTCCCTTTCATTAATATATCATCCTGTACTTTGTCTTTTGTGTAATCCGAAAACCAGTTGCCAATAAAAAGGTCAATATTTCCATCCAGGTCATAATCCAAAAAACTTAGCCCTTGAGTATTGGTTAATCCCAATTCATCCAATCCGTTATTTGGTTTTATAGTAAATTGGCCTTGCCCATTGTTAAGCATCACCTGGCATCTATCTCCAACATCTTTATAGTTTTCGATGCGGTGAAAATAATGAGCTGTAACCATATCTACATCTCCGTCATTATCTACATCGGCAAAGGCTGCACAGGTAACTTGTTTTCCGGTGTCCGTTTCATTCACGTTGCTGTTAATTTTGGACCAATCAGTTTTATCTGTAAATTTTCTTAATCCGGTTTTTGCATCGGTTTCATTTATAAATAATTTTAAAGGCTTGCGATTATTAAAATAATCAATCCCTGTTATAGTTATTAGGTCAATAAAACCGTCATTGTTCACATCGGCGGCATAGGCTTTTTGCATTTTTTGGCCTGTCAGTCCTGTTTCCGGAGTAATATCAGAAAACCAACTCGGGGTTTGAGCATTAGCAAAAAATGAAAAAATAAGAATAGGAAAAACTATAGAACCTTTCATTTCGTATGTGAACAAAAGTAACAAAATCTATCGTAAGACAAAACATCGTGGCAATTGATGTAAATTTAAAATTCACACAATTGTATAGTATGCATTTTTTGTATAGGTTTGCAACAATTAGATAAAAATGCTCGTTTCCAAAGTATCAAAAAATTTATTAGAGGAGTTGAATTATGTGATTAACCAATTGACAAACTCCGATTATTCAAAACCACTCCATCTTTTATCAGGCAGCACCGTTGGCCAACACACCCGTCATATCCTTGAATTTTACCAGTGTTTTATTGAAGGTAATTCAGCTAAAGAAATTGATTATGATTTAAGAAAAAGAAATATTGCCATAGAAACGGATACCGATTTTGCAAGTAACTTGATTGATAAAATTAATGAAAGTATAGATCAGACCACCGATAGTAATATTATTTTAAAATTTAATAATGGCGATGAATGTCAGTTTATTTCTTCAAGCATTGAACGGGAGTTGGTTTATAATATAGAGCATGCCATTCATCATATGGCTATAATTAAAATTGCAATAATTAGCAATTTTTCAAACGTTATTCTTCCTCCAAACTTCGGAGTAGCGCCATCTACAGTAAAATACCACCGTCAGAATGTGCACAGTTAGTTTTCTGCCAAAGGGAGGAAACGATTTTATACTTACCAGTAATCGCGATGAAAAAGAAAATCGCGAAATTGCACAGCACCCTAAAGAATTTAATCATCAGCACTTAAAGGTGGTTTATCCCCAAGACCCTCGGGCCAAAGGAACCTGGATAGCTATGTCTGAAAACGGTTTTTCACTATGTTTACTTAACGGCGGATTTGTATATCATAAAAGTAAACCACCGTATCGTAAAAGCAGAGGGGTGGTATTACTCGATTTTTTTCAATTTAATAACGTGAATCAATTTGTAGTAAATTATGATTTTAAAAAAATTGAACCTTTCACTTTAATCATTGTTGACTACAAATCTTCATTAAAACTTTATGAAGTACGATGGGATGGGAAACAAGCACATCTATCGTATAAGGACCCAAAATCAACTCATATTTGGTCTTCAGTAACTCTATATTCACCTGATGTAAGAGCCGAAAGGGAGCAATGGTTTGAAGATTGGAAAAAAACACAAACCAATGGATTTGAATCTAACACTATAAAGGAATTTCATTTCACGGGTGGGAAAGGTGAAAAGGAAACCGATTTAATGATGCGAAGGGCCGGTACTTTTACAGTAAGTATAACCCAAATAGTAAAAGAAGGCCATAGGGTTGAAATGAATTATACCGATTGCATAAAAAAAATAAATTCGGATGTTTCATTGCCAATTACATGACAATTTTTAGGTTAAGGCGCATTATAACAAAATGGACAAATTATGAATATTGGCCATGGTTGTTTTTTTATTTGCCCGCCGTACCTGTTCATATTTATTATTTTTTAAAAACCCGATATTTTTTCTTCAATACAGCAGCCAACCCGGGAATAGACAATGGGGGCTTATTTGGCGAAAGCAAAATCGAAATATTAAATAAATTTGGTGATGAATATAAGGCTAAAACCTTTTTCCATAAGGCTGGAGAAAATATTGATAATACGCTTGAAATTTTAAAAACTAGAAATTTTGAACTGCCGCTAATAGCAAAACCCAATATTGGGGAAAGAGGAGATATGGTGGCCAAGGTTGATGAAATGGATAAATTGGCTGAAATATTAAAAGTCAATGATAACAAAGATTATATAATTCAAGAGTTTGTAACATATCCTTTAGAGTTTGGTGTGTTGTATGGAAGAATGCCGGATGAAGCCCATGGGAAAGTGAGGTCAATTGTTCAAAAAAGATTTTTAACGGTAGAGGGGGATGGGGAAAGTTCAATTGGTCAATTATTATTAAAAAATAAAAGAGCTTGGTTTCAAATAGAGCGACTTGAAAAAGAACAACCCGATTTATTAAAAGAAGTTCTATTAGATGGTGAACAAAAAATAGTGGAACATATTGGCAACCATTGTAAAGGTACTGAATTTATAAATGCTAACCATTTGATAAGTGAAGACTTAAATATTGCATTTGATAAAATAGCGAAACAGTTTGATGGTTTTTATTATGGGCGGTTTGATTTAAAAGCAAAAACAATTGAAAATTTTAAAAAAGGAGAAACTATAAAACTGTTTGAATTGAACGGTGCCACATCCGAACCAGGACATATTTATGATAAAAATTATACATTGCTAAAAGCCTACCGTGATATTTTTATAGAGTATAATTTTGTTTACAAATTATGTAAAGCCAATATAAGCAGAGGTGTAAAACCATTGAGCGCTTGGTTTATGGTAAAATTAATTCTAGGGCATTTTAAAAATAAATCTACATAGGAACACTTTTTGCCATTAAATATTCGTTAAAAATAAAAACCTAACCATGAAAATAAAGAACCTTTTAGCTGTAATTTTTATAGGTTTTTTTTTGATTGCCAAAGGGCAGTCGGCTAGAGTTTTACCTGATGCATTTAATTTTGGAATAATACAACAATGGAAAAATGATACAGCTATTTTTTTTGTAAAAAATACCGGAACATCTAAATTTATTTTTTTACCTATTGGCTATGCCGAAGACGTATTGGTACTTGTACCAAAAGGAACTATTGAAGCAGGTCAAACTGCCATTATAAAATTTGTTTATTACACCCAAAACCGGGGAAATTTCAGAAAAAGTGTACCAATTTATATAAGCACATCAGGTGAGCCTTTAACATTAACTATTAAAGGAAAAATTATTGATTTCCATCCGGATGCTATGCTTAATTGCCCATCATTAATTGATAGCCCTGCACCGCCCATAGCAGATAAACCGATAGAAATTCAAGTTTTGGATGCCATTTCAGGAGAAGGGTTAACAGGCTTTGATATGATAATAGAAAACCCAACAGACAGACAATTCCTTGAAAAATCATCAAAAGACAGGGTTTATTTTGATAGGCTTAAAAATGGTAAATATTTAGTGAGTGTAAGCCTCACTGGGTATGAATCAAAGGAACAAGATATAATAGTAACTAAGGTTACCCGAAAATTTATAGTTAGGCTCCGCCCTGATGATGGCCCGCTGGTATTGGTTCCTCCGGATACAAAAAATAGTGGTGATGAACCTATAATACTTGAAAAACCCAAAGATGACAGCGACGAAGAAAAGAAGGATATAGATAAATTGAGGGAAAAATTCAAAGAAATGTACAAGGACAAAAAGATTATTGAAAAAGATGTTATAGTTGTAAAAGACGGTGAAAAGGATTCGGTAAAGAAAGATACTGGTAATAGTGTGGTCCATAAATCAGATTTACCTGACTATACATCTCTGGGCACTTTAAACAAAGATAAATATGCGAGCAATAACATTGTTTTTTTAATAGATGTGTCGAGCAGTATGGATATGCCTCAAAAACTTCCATATCTTAAAAAATCGGTGAAAGACATGGTAAAAATATTGAGGAAAGAAGATTTGGTAACCATAATAGTGTATACGAGCAAAGTTTCTGTCTTGCTTCAAGGCGAACCTGGGAGCAACAAGGAAACCATTTACGCTATTTTGGATGGACTAGAAGCCAAGGGTTTGTCTTACGGCACAGAGGGTATGAACATAGCGTATGACAATGCAAAAAATAATTTTATTCCAGGAGGAAATAATCAAATTATTTTGGTTTCAGATGGGTTGTTTAATTCTAAAGATTTTGAACCTAAAAAGATTTATAAATTGGCAAAAGAAAGGGCCGAAATAGAAAATATAAAAACGTCGGCTATTGGGCTAGGGAAAAACAAAGAAGCCATAGAATTTATGAAAACTTTGGTCTATAACGGTTCAGGCAATTTTATACAAATACGTTCAGAAAATGATGCCGCCACAGTATTAGTTGATGAAATAATGCAAAATTCCATCAAACATTAGAGACATTTCTTAGCACCTCTAAAATTAAAAAAACCCATTACGTTTTGGCAATGGGTTTGGTAGAGTTATAAATATTCGTAATTAAACTCGTTTTTCCTTAATACGGGCAGCTTTACCCACCTTAGTTCTCAAATAAAACAATCTGGCTCTGCGAACTTTTCCTCTTCTTTGAACTTCAATCTTATCAATATTTGGACTATTAAGTGGAAAAATACGCTCAACACCAATTCCGCCTGAAATTTTACGAACCGTAAATGTTTCGGCAGTACCACTATTACGGCGTTGTATCACCACCCCTTGAAACTGCTGAATACGTTCCTTTGTTCCCTCTTTAATTTTATAATGTACACTAACTGTATCTCCTGCTGCAAAATCAGGTACGTCTGTTTTTTTATATTGCGCCTCTACGTGTTTTATTAAATCCATAACCCTTGTTTTTGAAGGCCGCAAAACTACAAATTATTTGTTTGAAAACAAGATATTTTAAATATTCTTTGCATAAATTTTTATGTCGAATAAGAACAAAAAATACCAGGGTATTGTTTACAGTACAAATCCGGACTTTGGGGCGGAGGAAGCTCCCTCCAATATCAATGAAACACTGCCCCCCGAAAAGCAAAATTTATTGGTTCGCATTTCCACATCGGGGAGGGCAGGAAAAAAAGCGACTCTTGTTCAGCGATTTGTGGGTACCCCTAATGATTTGGAAAATCTTTCAAAAGAAATTAAAAAATATTGTGGCACCGGAGGAACGGTGAAAGACGGTGAAATAATTATCCAGGGCGATATCTGTCAAAAGATTGTTGATTATTTACTAAATAAAGGTTACAGAGCAAGAAAGGGGTAACGAGTTCGTTTTACTCACAATTTATAGAGTTTATAAATACGTATTGAATGTTCTTTCCATTCCATTTTTAAATGATTTTATTACCTTTGCCACCCGTTTAAAAAATTATAAAAAAAAACAAATTGCATGAAACATCCTTAAAAGTAATTAACAAGGTGTGTAAATGAAAGATAGATTTTCCAAATTACCAACAACTTCAAGATAGAAAATAACATATGAAACATCACGTATTAGCAAACCAAATTATTTCGAAGGCAAGTAAAGCACATATACAACTAAATGTGGAACAACTTATTGAAAAAGCACTAAATAATGAGGAAGGCCAGATTACTGATAAAGGTGCTTTTGCGGCAGGTACAGGGGAGTTTACAGGTCGTAGTCCCAAAGATAAATTTGCGGTATACGATGAAAACACCAAAGACGTGGTATGGTGGGGAGATGTAAATAATAAAATAGACCCTTCAAAATTTGATAATTTATTAAACAAGATTATTAAGCACCTTGAAAATAAAGAACTATTTATACGCCAAAGTTATGCATGCGCAACACCTGAGTACAGATTGAATATTGAGGTAATTACAGAAACTGCCTACCAAAATATTTTTGCCAATAATTTATTCTTAAGACCAACAGAACAAGAACTTGAAACCCAAAATCCCGAATGGTTGATTTTAGCAGCACCATCGTTTAAGGCTAATCCTGCTGAGGATGGAACCCGTCAGCACAATTTCACCATGATAGATTTTACCAAAAAAATTATTTTAATTGGTGGATCGGGTTATACAGGTGAAATAAAAAAAGGGATTTTTACGGTATTAAATTATGTGTTGCCTCACGAACGCAATGTTTTATCGATGCATTGTTCTGCCAATATTGGGGCAAAGGGTGATACAGCTATTTTCTTTGGTCTTTCCGGTACCGGTAAAACCACTCTATCAGCCGACCCAAACCGAAAACTTATAGGTGATGATGAACACGGCTGGGCCGATAATTCGGTTTTTAATTTTGAAGGGGGATGTTATGCTAAATGTGTCGACCTTTCAGAAGAAAAAGAACCTCAAATATGGAATGCTATTAAACCCGGGGCTTTGGTTGAAAACGTGCGTTTTTATCCAGGTACCAATCAGGTAAATTATAACGATATTTCTGTAACCGAAAATACAAGGGTGGCTTACCCTATTGATTTTATTGACAACATTGCTGTGCCTTCAGTTGGCAAAGCACCTGAAAATATTTTCTTTTTAACGGCAGATGCCTTTGGGGTGTTGCCGCCTATTTCAAAACTAACCCCCGGGCAAGCCATGTACCACTTTATCTCGGGCTATACAGCTAAAGTAGCAGGAACCGAAGCTGGGGTTACCGAACCACAAGCCACGTTTTCGGCTTGTTTTGGTAAAGCATTTTTGCCCCTTCACCCGGCCAAATACGCCGAAATGTTGGGCAAAAAACTAAATGCCAATCCTAACGTAAATGTGTGGCTGATAAATACCGGCTGGAGTGGGGGAGCTTATGGTATAGGATCGCGAATGAAATTAGGTTATACCCGTTCCATGATAACAGCTGCATTGGAAGGACAATTAAATAATGTGGAAACTATTAACCACCCTGTATTTGGGTTGGCCATGCCGGTTAGTTGCCCCAATGTTCTTACCGAACTTTTAAACCCAAGAAATACCTGGGCCGATGCAGCCGAATACGATAAAAAAGCAAACCATTTAGCCGAGTTGTTCAATAATAATTTTAAACAATATGCCGATGGATGCAGCCAGGAAATATTAAATGCCGCACCCAAGGCAACCGCTACGGCTTAATTTTTGAAACATGAACATTTAAAAGGGGTTTGGAATTAAAATTTCAAACCCCTTTATTATTTTAAAAATATCCAAATTTTTCCGTTGATTTGAAACACGTAAATCGTAAAAATATTTTATGAAAAAAATTATTATTCTATTGTTTTTTATTTTTCTTCAATTGGTAAACGCTAATGGCCAAATGGAAGAAATCAAATATAAAGAACTAGATAAGCTTTATACAATAATTAATCTTGGTAAGAATGGTCTTGCTCTGGAGCATTGGGAAGAAAAATTTGTTGAGTGGATTTTTTATGATTCAGATTTGTATAAGCAAAAAAGTTCAAAGTACATTCGAAAAACTAACACGTCATTATATAAAAGTTTGCGGTATTATGATTCAATAAAGGAAACTTTATATATATTCCAGGGGAAACTCAATTCAAACAATGAACTTTTAATTATTCCTATCAAAACTAAAGAGATTCAAATAATCAAATTAAAAACTCCCTGTAATTTATTTATTAAATCAGTTATAGTTTTTGAAAATAAATTTTTTTTCGAAAGTATCATTAATGAAGTTAATAATGACCCTGACCGGGAAGACTTATACTCGGAGTTTAAATACGGTTCTATTAATATTGAAGACGGAACCATTGATTTAATTAAACTTCCAGAAAATCTAAAATCATCAAAGATTAAGGCTATTGAAAAGATAAATTCTAAATATTTAGCGATAACTTATTTTAATTCAAAAACAAAACTAAAAAATATTGCCATTATGGATGAAAATGGCAAAATAGTAATTGATAAATTGATTAAAGAAGCAATAATTTCACCTTACTACAATTTTAATATCACCAATATAGCAAACAATCAATTTTTCGTTAACGGTGTTTATTTTAAAAACGAAAAAGCTTATGAACCAGAAGGATTGTTTTTAGCCAAGTTTGATAATTTCAATCAAATATTTATCAAGAATTACTCATTCAAAGAATATGCAAATCTTGAAAAGCATAGGCCATTAATTAAAGAAAGGCTAAAGGATCTTTTTGTATATCGCACACAAGTTCATCCGTTATACTTAATTAATAATAATTTTATAATAACAGTTGAATTTTCTTTTCCAAGAGTTTATAATGTGGATGCCAGAGAATGTCAAAATTTCAACTATACTCATTATTTATTTTTGCTGTTAAATGAGAATGGGGAGATTGAATCAAGTGATTGTATCCAAAGTAATAAATTGGAATACACCTATCATAGTGAAAAAATCCTAAATGTTAAACTAAAGGGCAGTGAAATAAATTATACATATTTTTCAGATAATAAAGTTCATAAAATAGTATTTAAGGATGGGATTTTTGAAAAAGAAAAACCATTGGTTCAGATAGAAAATATGCATGAATCTGACGACCTAATTTTAGATAAAAACTATCTCGAATTTAAACATTGGTATGACAATTATTATTATGGTTTTATGCCTCTTGTCCCTAACAAAAAATACACCTTCACCTTACCTACCGAATATTACCCATTATTAATTAAATATGAGCTTAATTAAAATTTTCCTTGCAAAAAAAAACCTTAATAATTTTTAAAATATTTCCCTTGATTTGAACCTATAAAAACAATCGAACAAAAAATGACAAAAAAAATAACCATAGCATTAGCCATCATCTTATTTAGCATCTCTCAAGTTTACAGCCAAACAGGTGAAATAAAACGCATAAGCCTGAGCGAAGAGCTTGGAACCGGTGGGATACTGAACCTTTATGAATTAGGACTGGCCATTAAAACCTCTACTTCGGGTGAGTGTGATTTTACATTTTACGATGAAAATTTAAAACGGAACGGAAATGCCAAACTTGCGTTTGAAACTCGTAAAGAATCGGTAATTAACTATTACTACGACACCCTAATAAAAAAGATTTTGGTTTTTCATGGCACCCGAAAATTCACCAACCTTACACTTATTGAGCCAGACAAGAAAAAGAAAAAAACTCTAAAATTGGTTATGCCTGCCAAAAAAATGTATTTAAATACCACTTTGGTTAAAATTGATAAAACCATTTATGCAATGACTACCAAGGGCAGCAAAACCTTTCTAAATACCATTGAACTTATTAATGGCGATATAACTCCGGTGGAATTGCCGGAAGAATGGAAGACCAGGGTAATATTAAAAATGACTCGGGTTAATTCAAAATATCTGGCTGTTTTTTATTTGGATAAAACGGTAAAAAATAAAAAATTCAAAAACGTGGCCCTTATTGATGATGACGGGAAAATAGTGGTGGATAAATTAGTAACTAATGATGAAGATGATTTTCCAATGGAAGAATTTAGCATAACCGACCTGGGGAATGAACAAATGGCAATAGCCGGAACCTACAGTACCACTGTAACTTCTGATTATTCTATTGGCTTGTTCGTAGCTAAAATTGATAATTTAAAACTTACCTATATAAAGTATTTCGATTACAACACGATTAAGAATTTTTATAATTTTATGTCGGAAAAGAAAAAAGAAAAGGCCGAGAAAAAAGCAGAGAAAAATGCCAAAAAAGGAAAATCAACCAAATATTTGGCTGTTACACATCCTGTAATAGCCGTTGACGGAAGGCTATTAGTAACGGCCGAATTTTATTACCCAACCTACCGTACCGAAAGTTACACCACCTATGTAAATGGAAAGCCCACCACATCCTATCGCACTGTTTTCGATGGCTTTCAATATACCCATACCATGGTGTTGGGAATAAATGAAGATGGCAAGAAAGATTATGAGCATTGTATTCCTTTTCATTTAGATTATAAGCCTTATTACGCTTCGCAAAAACTAAAACGCCGGATAAGCGCCGAAGAAATAAAATACAGCTACATAGCTTTTAATAAAATTTATAGTTTTTCGTTAGCTGCTGAAGATATTAAAGAACACGATCCTAAAACCCTGGTAGAAGTTGATGAAGATAAAAAATTAAAAAGCACCTACAGCTCCATCGACAGTTGGTATGATAATTATTTTTATGCCAAAACTGAACAAACCACCAAAGAAAAAGGTAAGTTAATAGGAGGGAAGGAAACCAACTATTACCTTATAAAATATGGGGTAGAATAAGGAAATCCTTATTGGTTTTAGGTAATTGTACTAAACTTAACCAAAGGTTTTTAAAAAAGAAAATGTAATACCCCCTTTATTGATTGTCTGAGGAAGTCTTTCTTTCTTTTCTGTAGGTAGAAACAACAGGGATAGCAGTTATAATAATTAAAAACAAAACTACCCAACCCAAATTTTCTTTAAGGTTTGGTATAACCTTGGCCAGGTAATAGGCACTAAGAGTCATAGTAGCAGTCCATAAAATTGAACCTACAATGGTATAAATTAAAAACACCTTCATTTCCATTTTTATTACTCCACTTATAATAGGGGCAAAGGTTCGGATGATGGGTAAAAATCTACCCAAAATAAGTGCTTTGCCACCATGCTTATCATAAAAGGCCTTAGTAATTATTATATATCGCTTTTTGAAAATAAGAGAATCATCACGAGTAAAAAGTTTAGGGCCTACACGTTTACCGAAAAGGAATCCGGTTATATTACCAAAAGTAGCAGCTATATTTAAGCCAATCATTAGAGTTACAATGTTTACATCAAGCACATTTGTACTGCATAAAATGCCAGCGGTAAAAAGCAAGGAATCACCAGGTAAAAAGAAACCAACAAACAAACCTGTTTCAGCAAAAACTATAAATAATAATAAACCCAACCCACCAATTCTAATAAGATTTTCGGGAATAAAAAGCTGGGCTATTGACTGGAAATGCTCTTCCATTAAAGTTCGGCTAAAATAGGATTTATTTTTTTCTGTATATAATAAAAAAATGGATTAAGAATTTTTATTAATTACCATTTTCCTAAGTAATTTTTATTCCATTACAATTTAATTGGCTAAATATTTTTTATTGCAACGAATACATTTTACTTTGCAACTTGTTATTATGGGTTTACACAAGCAATTAATTATACTGCTGGCTATGGTGCTAATTTTTATATCAGGTTGTAAAGATGATGACCCAAAACCTTTCAAACCAACGGTTACATTAAGCATAAACCACGTATGGAACGATAGTTTATTGGTGCTGAATAAGCAATATTACTGGGAGCATAATTCCAAAATTGATTCTATTACCCCAACAGAGCTTATTTACCATATTAATAATTTAAAGTTTTATACCCTGGATAGTTTAAAAATTGATGCCGATCAAAAATATTATATGGTGGATTACAATGCCAAAAAAGTTTGGCCCTCAGATATTTCTTTTACTGCCCCTATGGAAGGAGTAAAATATTACATCACCTCGCTTGAATTTACTATTGGTGTTGCCGATTCAATAACAAATTCAACCGGGGCATTAAACAGCACCTTCATTTCTCCCATGTATTGGGGAATGATTCAAGGCTATATTAATTTTAAGTTTGAAGGAACATCACCACAAGCTGATAAAAACACAATTATTTATCATATTGGCGGGTACAAAAAACCATTTAATAATTATAGAAAAGTAAGAGTAGTTTTTGACAAACCCTATTACTTAAATATGCAAAACAATCTATCTATTACAGCCAATCTCTTCAAGCTTTTTAATTCGGCCCACGAAATGGATATTTCAACCAACAGCCTAATTCATATGCCGAATGCCGATAGCAAACTAGTAGCCGATAATATGGCCAACATGTATAGTTTTGAAAGTTTTAAATAATAAATGAAAATTATTGTAACTGGAGCCACGGGCCTAGTTGGAGCTGAGGTTTTAAGACAAGCTATTTTAGATAGTAATGTTACA
>JBJXDS010000067.1:0-2813 GCA_046154525.1 Bacteroidia bacterium | reverse complement strand
AAAATTTGTCCCCGATTTTTGCAAGGGTTTAAAAAGATTAAAGATAAAAGTGGTTGAAAGTTTTTGGGTATAATTTAACCTTGAACTATTCAAAATGTTGTATTCAAGACTGTTTTGTAAAAAGGGTTGCTGAAGTTTTGTAATAGGTAATTTTAAATTTTCGATACTGGCCGACAGTGGCCACAAAATATCAGACCTGTAACCCGCTATTGAATTTAAGGTTAACCTTGGATGCCATTTTATTTTTATGAAAAACTTTACTTCTTTGGAATTATATCTGTTTTCCTGATTATAAAGTTCTTTTTGATATATGGAATTAAACATGATAACCCCGTAAGTAAATTTTTCCTTCATAGCCAAGGCCGTAAGGTCAACGTCTGTTCCTTTACCACTTAATGGTTGCCTTATGTTTCCGCTAAAAGAATATTTTTTATAAAGGTCAGTTACCCTGCATCCTGCTATTATATTTGATCCATTATAAATACCTGCATTTACCGGAAAAAAGCCAGCAAAAAGTGGTGAGTTAAATTGAGAATTTGAAAAACCGAAACGGATAAGGCTTGGTTTAAATTCATATTTAGGTGCTGAAAATACTTTGACTTTTAACTGAGTTTTATTCTCTTTTATTTGTTTTGGTTCAGTTGTTGAAATTTTACTTTTTTTATATTCAAATCCAGTAATAAATTTATAGGAATAATTTGTGTTTGGTATGGTGTCGGATTCTTGGTAGATTGATTCTGAATTCCTTTGGTTAGAAGTATCGGTTTCTTTTAACTTTACCCGTTCTAACGAAGCTTCAGAAATAACGATGTAATTTTGTTTTCCATATTTTAATTCCTCCATCACCTTATTGGTATATAAATTATAATCATAATTAAATATAGAACGAGTGTAGTTCGTAACCTGAAAATTTTGGCTACTATCAGCAGGATTTAAAATCATCCCTACATTTTTATTATTCGAAGATTGAATAAAGGATAAATAGCCATTTTGATAAGTGTTTAAATGAAGGTTTACTTTTGCGCTATTATATAAAATGGCACCGTTTCTATTTTTTTGAATAGAAAAGGTTTTATCTTCAAAAACAGAAATATATAATTCCCCTGATTTATCAAAGGTGAAATCGGTTTCTTCCAGTAAATTGTTGGTAAGATTTACAAATTGAAGTGATTTATCAATTTCCAGTTGAAATATGTCGGTATTAAAATTTTTTTGGGCAAGCAATGCAAGCCCTGATATTGGGTGCTCTTTTATTAAAAGAATATAATTGAATGGAATAATTATTGTTTTTTTTGCAATTCCATTCTCAATAATTATTAAATGGCTTTCCGAGCCATTGCTTTTTGTTAAATAATACTTGCCATCACTATTAACAAAGGACCAGAGGTTTTTTCTGTTAATGGATATCGACTTAAATATTTTTCTGGGTATTTGAGTCTCTATATCATAATTCCAAATTTCTACACCGTCCAAAGTTCTTATAAGAAAATCGAGATGAGTTCCTTTTTTTGAAAATTTTATATCCAAAATGTCTGCAGTTGCTAGTTTTCCAATTATAGGTTCAGGATCATTGGGCAATCTGGTATTACTTTCTTTAAGATATTTGGTCCGTTCCAGTTTAAACCAATCGGCTATAACCCAGTTTAAACTTTTATTAAGTACATATTGAAAAGAATAATCGGTTTTGCCCGATAACTTGGTATAAAACAACAATTGTCGCAATTTATTTATACCAAACGAATCGTTAATATATATAAAAACAGCGTGTCCAAATTCAGCCAATTCTTCTTTATCGGTCAAATTGAGGTTAAGTTTTAACTTGCCTTCGTAATAGTCGGCTAGCCAGCTTGTATTAGGTTCATTACCTCCTGCTACATATCTAGCCAATCCTGAAACATACCAATCGGGTACATTTATTTCCCTATTATTTTTTAATCTTTCCTTAATTGTATTACCAAAAAGCATCCCTTTAATCAATATCTCGGCCAGGTGTTCTTTCAGGTTTATTAATACTGATTTAGAATTGCCGTAGTAATGGAGGTATATGGAAGAATTGTCAAGTACAATATTTCCATTTCTTTGAACCACAAAGTTTTCATCTGCAATTGGTTTCTCTGATAAAAATATATCAATTTGTTCCACTAGCCTTGTACCTAAAAAATTTTCCATAGTTTCAAGGCTGCTTTCGGCCTCACTAATAATTTGTTTGGCCAGTATTTGTCCCCCTTCGGTATAGTATAATTTAAAATTGAAGGATTTCATCACCATTCGCTTTTGATCCTGCGCTTTTAGCATAAGGCTAAAAAACATGAAGGACAAAAGCGGTAATATATATATCTTATTTGCGATTTAACAAAATTACTAAATAAACCAATCAAAAGGATTAATGTACTTTTGTGGCATGATGGCAAAACAAATTCATCCGGCAATTGAACTTGAAAATAAATATGGGGCACACAATTATCATCCTATTCCGGTGGTATTGGAACGTGGACAGGGCATTTACGTATGGGATACAGATGGTCGTAAATATTTTGATTTTTTAGCTGCTTATAGCGCCGTAAACCAGGGCCATTGCCATCCAAAAATTATAAATACTTTAACAGACCAGGCTAGAAAACTTACACTTACTTCAAGGGCTTTTCATAATAATATACTTGGCGAATACGAAAAATTTATAACATCTTATTTTGGTTATGATAAAGTATTGCCAATGAATACGGGCGTGGAAGGTGGTGAAACAGCTTTGAAACTTTGCCGTAAATGGGCTTATGAGGTAAAAGGTATTCCGGTAAATAAAGCCAAAATACTTT
>JBJXDS010000066.1:0-10452 GCA_046154525.1 Bacteroidia bacterium | reverse complement strand
TACTTCCACCTGATATTTATTTTTACAACCAGGGATGATAAAAATCATACTAATGAGGTAGGAAATTAATGCGATGCGTGTTTTCAGATTTAGCATAAAATGTTAATATTGCTTGTGAAAATTGATGGGGTCAAAAATAAAGAAATTCAGGCATTGGGTTTTTCTAAAAGAAATTTTTAAAATTGCTATATCAGCATTTGGTGGACCCGAAATGCATCTGGCTCTTTTTAGTAAACGGCTTGTTCATGAAAAAAAGTTTTTTACCCAAACCGAACTGCTCGAAACTTTTTCTATTTGCCAAATGTTACCTGGTCCTACCTCTACCCAAACACTCATTAGCCTAGGGTATAAGCATGGGGGCACTGCCCTTGGATTTTTAACCCTGTTGGTGTGGGTATTTCCCTCATTTTTATTAATGACGGCCCTTTCATTTTTATATACCGGTTTACCTTCTGAGTCGTTACGCATATTAAGATTTATCCAACCCATGGCTGTATCCTTTGTAATAGTAGCTGCCATCCGCATGACTCGCCCTTTAATGAAAGATAAACTTTCGCTGTGGCTGGCATTTTACGCATTTTTTGTTTGTGCCTTGCTTCGCCATCCGCTCGAAAATTATATAAAAACCCCCGCCATATTTCCATTCATATTGCTTAGCGGGGCTTTAATTGCTTATTTTGTTAATAAGGAAGCTGTTTTTTTTCCAGAAAAACGATTAAGGGTAAATTGGAATTTTCTAATAATTTTTGGGGTATTATTTATTACCGCTGCACTCATTGGTAAACTTACGAAAAATCCGTATGCGTTAATGTTTGAAAATAATTTCAGGTTTGGGAGTCTGGTTTTTGGAGGAGGAAACATGCTGTTTCCAATGATTATGGAGCAATTTGTTAAATTTAAAGATTATTTAACCGCCGATGAATTTATCACAGGGGTTGGGTTGGTTCAGGCTACCCCTGGTCCGGTATTTTCCATAGCTACTTTCACTACTGGTATAGCCATGAAAAGTAATGGGGTTTGGGGCCAGTTTGCTGGTTGTATAATAGGCACAGTTGCTATTTTTTTACCGGGTAGTTTGCTGGCATTTTGGTTGTTTCCTATTTGGAAAAATCTTAAAAAATTTCAATTTTTTCAACGTTCGTTTTCGGGTATAATAGCCACGGCCACAGGTTTGGTAGTTGCATCGGCATATCTGATTTTTTTACCCATAGGGCTTAGATGGAAAGAGGCAAATAATTTTTTTTACACCAATCTTGTAAAACAAAATCCGATAAACTGGATTAATGTGGTAACTATTGCGGTACTTTGTGTGTTATTATATAAAACCAAAATTCCATCACCCTATTGGGTATTAATGGCCATAATTTTAGGAATAGTATTACAATGAGCTTTAAAAATAAAATATATCATTTCACTGCCTTGGCTATTCTGCTGCTAAGCGGATTTTCAGCCTTGGCTCAGCCAAAAAAAGATGAAGGCCTGATTCAGTTTACTGGCATAGTGTTAAGTGCCGATAGTCTTCAGCCCCTTTCATACGCAGCGGTAGCAATACCCGGCACCCGAAGAGGAACCATAACCGATTATAATGGGTACTTTACCTTGGTAGCCAAAAAAGGAGAAACCATTGTATTTCAATTGTTGGGATACAACACCTCCCAATACACCGTTCCTGATACCATATCAGGATATAAATATTCCATGGTAAAACTTATGGCACCTGATACCACATTTTTGCCCGAAGTAATTATAAGCCCTTTACCCGATCGCCAGCTATTCGACCAATATTTTGTAAAGGCTGATATACCCGACAGTGACCTGGAAAGAGCCCGTGACAACATGGAACGACAGGCCCTGCGAGATGAATTGTTAAGCATGGACGGACAAGAAAATCAGAATTATTACATGCAAAAACAGGTTCAAAAATTTTATTATGCCGGGCAAATGCAACCTATGAATCTTTTGAGTCCTTTAGCCTGGAGCGAATTTATAAAAGCATGGAAACGCGGGGATTTTAAAAGGAAACAATAAACAATTTGTTAGCCTCTCTATTTTCATTCACTTTTGCTCAGATGTAATTTCTGAATCGGTGGAATGAAAAAAATCTTTGGATTTATTGTTTTAGTTGCCTGGTTGTTTCTGGCTATTTATGGAATGGTAAATCATGAAATTTGGCGTGATGAAATGCGTGCTTTGTCCATTGCTATTCAATCGCCGAGTTTTTTTCAATTACCAAACTATTTAACGAATGAAGGCCATCCAATACTCTGGTATTTTGTATTAAAATGTGGATATTCGATTTTTCACAGCACTTATATCTTACCTGTGCTAAGTTTGCTTTTTGCCTCAGGAATTGCTTGGCTGCTCCTGTTCAGGTCGCCTTTTCCGCTCCTTTTTTCAGCCTTAATTATTTTTGGAAACTGGGGCTTATACGAATATGGAATTCATTGCCGAAATTATGGGATAGCTGCTTTTTTCCTTTTGCTATTTGCCTATTTTTATTCACGAAAACCGGATAAAATTATTCTACATTTTATACTTCTTGCCATTGCTGCTCAAGCCAATGTGTATGCAGCTATGATGGCAATGTTGCTGGCTTCGTGGTTGGTAATTGAGACCTATTTGAAAGGCGGAAACCTTAAAAAATCATTGCTTGGCCTTGCAATAATGATTGCCTCCTTTTTGTTTGTAACGTATGTTACCTTTCCCGGCAGTGATAGTTTAGTTATAACCCATAATCATCAAAATTACTTATATTTTTTCTTCAGGCTTTTGGACGTTGGCAATGGCTTTCCTGAGCTAATTTATAGGTGGTTTCCGGGCAATTATAATTTTATATCAGCAATTTTATGGCTAAGCCTTTTGGTTTTTATTCCAAAGCCTAAAGTTCTTATTTTATTAATTATTTCATTAGAGGTAATGAGTTTTTTTTCATTGTACTTTAGGATGAATTTTTTGCAGCATCAGGGCATGTGGATTTACACCTATATTGGTATGCTTTGGATAAATTATAAAGATATTCGGGAGCTTTGGGTTTCAAACAAATGGTTAAAATATTTAAGTTATACAGGAATGCTTGCGTTTTCTTTCATTTTATATACCAATTTTAATAAAGGAAAAGATTCCTATAACTACGATTTAAACGGATTGCGAAGCGATAGTAAAGATGCCGGAAAATGGTTTGCCTCCAATATTATGCTGGAGGATATTGTAATTTCGGAACCTGATTATATGATGGAATCTGCGGTGTATTATCATTACCAGCCATTTTATTTGCCTCGCGAAAAAGTGTTTAACACCTACGTGCATTTTACCAAAGCCAATGCTGAACTAATGAGTTTAAGAACTTTGAATCATATAGCTGATAGCTTTAGTGCAAAGGGTAAAACAACCTATTTGGTGTTGGGTAAAAACTTTACACGCGATACCATTTACCGCTATTCCTACAATAAGCAATATAGTGTGGATTCGGCTTCACTTGCTGTTTTAAAAACTAATTATCAGTTGATGGATTCGTTTAATAATAATTGGTTTTGTGATGAGCATTATTTTATTTTTAAAAGAAAGCCTATACTTGCCACAAAAGCATCAGGTCGCTAAAAGCCATTAAATAAATGCCACAGAAGCATCTTTATACCCGTATAAAATCCCTTTGCGGAATTACCATCAATCGCCCCAAGTTTAAGGCAGGTAAAGACATGGCTGATTTTAAAAGCATTGAGAATGCATGGCTTTTGGTTTCAGAAAAAGGAACTATTGAAAATTTTGGGGAAATGCAAACGGTACCTGAATTTTCAGGTCCAGTTACCAATTGCTCGGAAAAACTAGTGCTCCCTTGTTTTGTAGATAGCCACACCCATTTAATACATGCTGGCAGTCGTGAAAATGAATTTGTAGATCGCATCAAAGGATTGACCTACGAACAAATAGCTCAACGAGGCGGCGGAATTTTAAACTCAGCAGCCAAGCTAAATTTGGCTACTGAAAATGAATTGTTTGAATCGGCCTTTGACCGCCTGAACCAAGCCATAGCCTTGGGAACAGGAGGCATAGAAGTGAAAAGTGGTTACGGATTATCTTTTGAAAATGAATTGAAAATGCTGCGAGTGGCCAACCGGTTGAAATCGGTTTCACCCATTCCGGTTAAGATTACCTTTTTGGGAGCTCATGCCTTGCCTGCTGAATTTAAAAACCAACCTGAGAAATACATTGATTTAATTGTAAACGAAATGCTTCCGGCCATTGCTGCTGAAAATCTGGCAGATTATATGGATGTGTTTTGCGAAACCAATTATTTTTCGGTGGCCCAAATGGAGCGCCTGTTGGATGCCGGCTGGAAGTATAATTTAAAACCCAAAGTGCATGTCAACCAGTTTAACAGCATAGGTGCGGTGCAATCTGCCGTGGATAAAAAGGCCATTTCGGTAGACCATTTGGAAGTGATGACAGATGAAGATTTTAAAGCTTTAAAAAATTCGGAAACTATGCCTGTAGCAGTTCCTGCTTGTTCGTTTTTTATAAAAATACCCTATGCACCGGTTCGCAAAATGATAGACTTGGGCATGCCTATAACCCTTGCCACCGATTACAACCCCGGCAGCAGCCCATGTTTAAGTATGCCTTTTGTAGTTTCATTGGCGTGTATTAATATGAACCTATTGCCCGAGGAAGCTTTTAATGCCGCCACCCTTAACGGTGCGGCAGCCCTTGAACTTAAAGCCGATTATGGAAGCATTGAACTAGGTAAAAAAGCAAATTTTATAATCACCAAAACGGTTGAATCTTTAAATTATTTGCCTTATAGTTTTGCGGAAAATTGGGTGGGGAGAGTGGTGGTGAGTTAATAGATTTTATTTTTTAAATAAAGGTTAGAAAATTTGCCTCCCGTGGTTAAGGGAACTACCTTTGTTCGGCATTTTATTTTAAACCAAAAAATTAAAAATTTTATTAAAAATTGTTTAGCTTCTAATCTTCATTCAGGTTTCAGCCAAACACAAAATAAAAAACAACCAGTTAAATGAAAGTAGCAGTTTGGGACACCTATGTAACTAAAAAAGACGGGAACATAATGCATTTTGACATTCTTGCCCCCGATGAAATTAAGGATGCAGTTGTAATTTATGATTTTGGCAAAGCATATTTAAAAGCAAAAGGACAAGAAGGTCAACCTTTGACTTCAAAAGAATGTAGATTTTGCCACGTAGAAACGGTAAGACCTAATTGGGAAGAAGCAATTGCAAAACAAGGATATTTCATAATTGAAATGGAAAATTGTAATTAATATCTTCGCTAGGCCGAGTTTTTAACTCGAACCGTTCCCAATAAATATTCAGAAGTAGAAGTTAATAACTAGGGCTAGCAAGGCATCAGAACTGTATTAATTTAACAACTCATTTAACCACCGTTCCCTCCTTACGATTATCTACCTTTGTCGCATGGTTGGCAAAATCAAGGATGAAAAAGCAATTCCTTCCCAGCCGAGTCTCCTTGAGCCAAGGCAATAGCGTTGCAGGGACTCGGCGGCAGTAATAAGAGCCGCTTAGTCCAACTTCCATTCTCAATCCCATTCAGTTGAGACTCTGCTGGAAACTCAGTATATTCAAGGATTAGTAAATTCTTCAAACTTTTCATTAATCAAATATCCAGCCCATTTAATTCCAATCCCCTCCCTGCTATTATCTACCTTTGCCGCATGGTTGGCAAAATCAAGGATGAAAAAGCAATTTTAAATAAGTTAGGCATTACGGAATTAAACTCCATGCAGGAAAGTGCCTATAAAGCCATCACTTCCTATGCAGAGGTGGTATTGCTTTCGCCTACCGGCACGGGTAAAACCCTGGCTTTTTTACTTCCTATTATTGCCCAATTGAATCCCGAACTGAAAGGTATTCAGGTGCTGATACTCGTTCCTTCCCGTGAGCTTGCCATACAGATAGAACAAGTGGTAAGAGAAATGGGCAGCGGATATAAAGCCAACGCCGTTTACGGGGGAAAAGCTGGCTCAAAAGACAGGGAAGAATTAAAACATCCACCGACTATATTAATTGGTACCCCCGGCCGGGTGGCCGACCATATACGAAGAGAAACAATTGATGTGAGTGAGATTAAAACCCTGGTAATAGATGAGTATGACAAATCTTTAGAAATGGGTTTTGCCGCTGAGATGGAAGAAGTTGTAACTGCATTGCCCAATGTGAAAAAGAAGATATTGACCTCTGCTACTCAAAAAGTAAAGATTCCACCCTTTGTAGGACTTAGTAATATAAAACACCTCAACTTTATCAAAGATATTGAGATACCACTTTTGTTGAAAACAGTGGTTTCACCCAACGAAGATAAACTGGAAACCTTAGTGCAATTGCTGAAACATATTGGTAAAAAAAGCGGTATTGTGTTTTGCAATTTAAAGGATAGCATACAAAAGGTGAGTGATTACTTGACCGACAATGGAATAGATTATGTAAGTTTTTATGGCGGCTTGGAGCAAATTGATAGGGAACGGGCACTTATCAAATTCAGGAACGGAACCAGCCGATTATTAATAGCCACCGATTTGGCCGCCAGAGGCATTGATGTTCCCGAAATGGATTTTATTATTCATTACGAGTTGCCCGCACGGCCCGATGAATTTATTCATCGCAACGGGCGAACTGCCAGAATGAATAGTGAAGGAACAGCCTATATCCTCCAATGGGAAAACGAAGAATTGCCTGTATTTATAAAAGGGGTAGAGGTACTTAAATTAAAAATTACCAAGGAAGATTTAACTAACGAGTCGGTAACCCTTTATATTTCGGCTGGCAGAAAAGATAAAATTTCAAAAGGAGATATAGCCGGTTTGTTTTTTAAACAAGGTAATTTAAACCAGGATGAATTGGGTATGATTGAATTAAAGCAAGAGTGTACCTATGTTTCAGTACCTCGTTCAAAATCAAAGCAACTTATTTTTTTATTGAACAACAGCCGGCTTAAAAAGGTAAAAGTAAGAATTAGTCTTTTAGCCTAATTGTGATTAGTCATTGCGACAATAGGATGAATCTCGGCTTGAATTTAAGCATTGCCTTATACTTCGACACAACAAACTTCAATCTCTTTTCCTTATAAAATCTTACATCTAAACAAAAGTTCAAAAAACTTATTTTTGCCAAATGATAAATGGCAAAAAGGTGGTGGTTGTATTGCCTGCCTATAATGCAGCTCTTACTGTAAAGCAAACCTACGATGAAATTCCATTTGACATAGTGGATGAGGTGGTGCTGGTGGATGATGCGAGTAAAGACAATACAGTAGAAACAGCCAAACACATAGGTATAAAACATGTCATCAAACATGAAAAAAACCGGGGTTATGGCGGAAATCAAAAATCATGTTATACCAAAGCCTTAGATCTGGGAGCGGACATTATTATTATGCTTCACCCCGATTATCAGTATACACCCAAACTTATAGCCCCCATTGCCGGAATTATAGCAAATGATTTGTACCCGGCAGTTTATGGTTCTCGAATATTAGGAAAAGGCGCATTGAAAGGCGGAATGCCCGTATATAAATACATTGCCAACCGTTGTCTTACGTTGTTTCAAAATATTTTGATTGGTCAAAAACTATCAGAATACCACACTGGTTATCGGGCATTTAGCAAAGAAATATTTACCAAAATAGATATTGAGGCCAATTCAGATGATTTTATTTTTGATAACCAAATGACGGCTCAAATATTTATGTCTGGTTTTGAAATAGGAGAGGTAACGTGTCCAACCAAATATTTTGATGAAGCGTCATCTATTAACTTTAAGCGCAGTTCCATTTATGGGTTAGGAGTTTTGTGGGTTTCTATCCAATACCGTTTGCAAAAATGGGGTTTGGGAAATTTTAAAATTTTCAAAACTCCTTAAATCCTGAAGGCGATTAGGAAACAACTAAATTGTAAATCATAATTCTAAAATCGTAAATTATTTTATGGAAGAACATAAAAAAGGATCCGAATCAATACAGGATATGGTAATAGGCATGAGCGATGGCCTTACCGTTCCATTTGCCTTAGCCGCCGGATTGAGTGGAGCCGTGGCCTCATCAGGCATAATACTAACCGCAGGTGTGGCTGAAATAATTGCAGGAAGCATAGCCATGGGATTGGGTGGATATTTGGCTGGAACGGCCCAGGTAAATCATTACAAAGCCGAATTAAAACGCGAATATTTTGAGGTAGATGAATTTCCTGAGAAAGAAAAACAGGAAGTACGAGATGTATTCAGAGATTATGGATTAAGCGAAAAACTACAGAATGAAATAGTAGAGGAAATGTCGAAAGACAAAGATAAATGGGTGCAGTTTATGATGCGTTTTGAATTAGACCTGAATACGCCCGATCCTAAGCGGCCCATTAAGAGCGGAGCTACGATTGCTGTCTCCTACATTGTTGGCGGAGCCATCCCCATGTTGCCTTATGTTTTTACTGAAGATTCGGAAACAGGACTTAAATATTCGTCTATATTAACTCTCATAGCGCTTTTTGTTTTTGGTATGTTTAAGAGCAAAGTAACCGGGCAACCCGTATTAATGGGTGCTTTAAAAGTTGCATTTATTGGTGCCCTGGCTGCTTCTGCCGCTTACAGTATTGCCAAAATGATGGGAGTTTAATTTTTCTTTAATTTTTAAATAAGTCTTTTACCAAAAAAATTCAAAGCCTTGCGATAACCAAATGACATGGTAAAATATGAATCGTTTTTGCCAGGATTTCCTCTTTTTACCCCTTGCGGTTGAACAAATCCGGAGGTATTTCTATCAGCTAATGCAGCTGCATCTTCACCATTCAAAGCCGCTAATGAAGCATTGTTATAATAGGTTGTACTTACATCATCCAGATAATCGGTAAAACATTTTCTTACCGTAAACTCAAAAAATACCGACACTTTTGAATTTACATCTCGCCTAACTCCAATACCAATTGGAATTACAACAGATACTCGGGAATAATTTTTTGCACCACCCGATAAACCTTGTCCTTCCGTAGTTAGGTGTTTAAGATTGTAATTGCGGTTGTTATATTGGGCTCCGGGATTAAAAAAAATAATTCCTGTTCCCATGGTTAGGTAAATATTAGTAGACTCATTTTTAGTCCATTTTTTAAGGGTGTTTCCTCCTTTAAAAAAGTTGTATTTTAAAGTAGGTGTAATTTCATAAATACTTGTATTAACTGATAAGTTTCGCATTCTTCGCGATGATTCACCACTGTATTTATCATCGGCATTTAAAAAAATAAAACTGATGTTTGCTCTATACTCAATTTGATTAGACCATGTCCAATCGGCAGCCATATTAAGTGAAAAACGAACTGACTCAGCATCCAAATCCTTTATAAAATTGGAACCTTTGCCTTTACTTCCCCCCAAATCACCTAATAATGAACTGCTTCCGCCTCCAATTTGAAAGGCACCTGCATTTAAGAAAGATTGAGATTTACAAGTTACAACCCAAAAAAAAGCAATAGAATAAACACAAAGATTGAGAAATATTTTCAAGGCACTACTTTAGAAAACAGGAGCGAATTAATGATTAAAGTAGCAGTAATGCAATCTATTTTAATAAATTGAGGTAAATAAAAAATCAAACGTGATGGGTTTTACTGTATACAAAAAAAGGGTAGCCAACTTTTGACCACCCTTTTTGGTTAAAAAATATTTTTTAATTTAGTATCTATACATTTCAGATTTATAAGGCCCATCAACATTTACACCGATATATTTGGCTTGTGCAGAAGATAAGGTAGTTAATTCAACCCCTACATGTTCAAGATGCAATCTCGCTACTTTTTCATCTAAATGTTTTGGTAACACATACACTTTGTTTTCATAATTTTTATGATTATTCCAAAGTTCTAATTGTGCTAAAGTTTGATTTGTAAATGAATTAGACATTACAAACGAAGGATGACCCATTGCCACACCAAGGTTTACCAATCGGCCTTCGGCTAATAGCATGATATCTTTTCCATCCACATTATAAACATCTACCTGCGGTTTTACAGTGTACATGGTGTGGCCATAATTAGTATTTAACCAAGCTACATCTATTTCATTGTCAAAATGGCCAATATTACAAACCACTGCTTTATCTCGCATCATTTTAAAATGTTCAGGTCTCACAATGTTGAAATTTCCGGTGGCTGTAACAATAATATTACATTCTGGGATAGCGGTTTCAAGAGTTTTTACTTCATATCCATCCATGGCTGCTTGTAAAGCACATATTGGGTCTATCTCAGTTACCACAACACGAACACCATTGTTACGCAAACTATCTGCACTGCCTTTTCCCACATCACCATATCCGCATACCACTGCTACTTTTCCGGCAAGCATTAAATCTGTACCTCTTCTTATGGCATCTACCAGAGATTCTTTACACCCGTATTTATTATCAAATTTTGATTTTGTTACTGAATCGTTTACGAGA
>JBJXDS010000065.1:0-3964 GCA_046154525.1 Bacteroidia bacterium | reverse complement strand
GTCAAAACAATTTCTAAACCAGTATTATAACTTCTACCTGCATTTTGAAATATTGCGTATATCAAATTGCTGTTTGGAGCAATGCTCGAAATACGAGTAATAGTTCCGTCCGCAAATCGGTGGTAAGCGGCAGAATAAAAATACCCTTTGTTCCAACTTGTTTTAAAACCAAGTTCAAATGAATTTGTAAACTGTGGTCGTAGAGCAGGATTTCCAACTTTAATAATTTCTGCATCATCGTATTTAGGAAATATTCTTATGTCCACTTCATTTGGCCTGTCAACTCTGCGATTATAGAAGAATGAAATTTTGTTGCGGTCATTTATTTTGTATGCTAATCTTGCATTAGGAAATGGCTGTGTATAATTATATCCATCACTTTTATAAGTGTTGTGATTTGGATTTACATCATATTGAATTTTCACATATTCTATTCGTAAGCCTAACTCTGCTTCCCATTTTTTGTTTTCAAATATATAGTTCCCATAAACGGCAGGTATTAATTCTTTGTAGGTTGCCCAGCCACCTGCACTGGTGTCTAAAACAGAATTTACTCCAGGAATAAATTGCATATTAGTTGGGATATTTCTATTACGAAGTTTTACACCTGTTTCAATTCTACCATATTTCAAAGGTTTTATGTAGTCAAAATTGAAATCATAAACTTGCTCGTCTGATAATAATTTAAAAGCATCTGTTCCGGTTGTTGTTGGTAAATAGTTGTCATAAAAATATTTTTCATCTTCTCTATGAAATGTATAATTAAAACCAATATTCAATAAATGCCCTGCTTGTTTAAATTTATGCTGATAGGCAGCAGTTGTCATTACCGTTGTTTTTAGTTCGTCCTCCAAAAACTGCCACAACCTTTTTCTTACTGTATTGTCTGCATTAAAAAAAGGTTGGTCGCCTCTGTCAATTATTTTTTCACTACCGTATAATGCTGAAATAGTAAGTGTGTTGTTTTGATTAATACTCCAGTCAAAACCTGTCTTTGAAGTAAAAAAGTTGGTATTCCGATTTCTTTTTAATTGCTGATTAATAATAGTTCCATCATCATACGTTCTTGTCACAAATTCATTCTTGTTTAAAGTTTGCGTATAAAGATTGTCTGCTTGAAAAAATACGTTGATTTTCTTTTTTCTATAATTAAGTGATATGGATGGATTTATTTTAGGTGTAAATTGATATTGTGGTCTAATGGTTGGCAGGTTTTCTTGCCTAACCCACAACGAGCCTAATCCAGTTGTGAAACCAACTTTACCATTAAATCCTTCTTGTTTGTTTTTCTTCATTACAATATTGATGATGCCCGCATTTCCATTTGCATCATATTTGGAGGAAGGATTGTTAATGATTTCAATTTTTTCTATTGCCGAAGAAGGTATGTTATCTAAACCCGATTGACTACCAAAACCAGTTAATGCAGTTTGTTTGCCATCAATTAACACGGTTACTTTATCGTTACCTCTTAATTGCACCTTTCCATCTTGAACTGTTACGCCTGGCAAATTTTGCATTGTTTGTAAAACTGAACCTCCACTTTGACTGATGTTATCTTCAACTTTAAAAGTCTTTTTATCCATTCTACCGCCTACTTCATCTTGCTTTGCTACAACAACAACTTCAGTTAGTTTTTTTATATCTTCTTCTAAATCTATAGTGGCAACATCCAAAAATTCCGAGAGGCTTCCAACATAAATAGATTGCCTTTTAGTAACATAACCAATAAAAGAAATTTCAAAGTAATAGTTGTTTGGTTTTACATTAGAAAGCGTAAAACGTCCTTCTTCGTTACTTACTGTTCCTGTTACAAAGGCACTATCCTTTTCGGTTTTCAATACTACATTTACATAAGACAAAGCGGATTTATTCGCTTTGTCTTTGATTAAACCAGATATGGTAACGCCTTTGTTTTGACTAAAGGCATTAGAAGTTAAAAATGTAACTAAGATTACTATTGAAATTAATTTTGCTTGCATTGTCTGTAACTAAATTTAGTTTTTGATTTCTTTAATAAATTTCCCGTTGCTATCAAAAAGAAGATCCATTCCCTTGATTTCTGCTTCGTAAGTTACTGTGCCTTTCGCATCGGTAATTTTAGCAGCCTCTTTTACCTTTTGACCTTTGTAGTTAGCTTTTACATATTCTAAAACACCTTTGGGTAATTGGGTTAATTTAATCTCTACTTCGGTTTCTAATAGGTTGCCTTGTGCATCAAATAAAACCGATTGTTCCGTTTTGTTCAACTCAAATTCTGCTTCAAAATTGACACCTTCCTTTTCCCACTTTTCTACTTTTGCTTGGGGGAAATTCTTTAGAAAAGCTGTTTTAACTGGAGCAGGAACATCTTTTTCCTGCAATTTTTGTGCGAAGGTGAGTGATGTAATCATCGCTGCAACCGTCATTAATGCTAACTTTTTCATTGTCTTGTTTATTTATTTGTTTAAAATTTACAGGACAAAGTTGCAACCCGATTTAGAAGAAAATTAGAATTTTTAGAAAGCCACCGAAAAAGAATGAAAATTGTTTGCAAATGAGTAGGAAATCTTCCAGTTATTCAGGTCTGCAATTTTCTTGATGATAGCCAAACCCAAACCATTACCCTGCTCTGATGGATTGGATTTAGAAAAGCGGTTGAACAGTTTATCGGCAACTAAGGTTTGTGATTGACCTGTGTTTGAAAATGTAAGAGAATGATTTGAGAGAGTAACTAAAACCTTACCATCACTTACATTATGTCTGATAGCATTTAAAAACAGATTGCTGATGAGAATTTCTGCTAAAACTGGATTTGATTTTACTGCAACAGCTTCATTCATTTCTGTTTTTATAATTAGGTTCTTTGCTTTTGCCTGTTCCGTAAAAAAGTCAAAGTGCTTTTCAATTGCCTCTTTCAAATTAATTGTTTGCTTCTCGTTGTAAATGTCGTTTTCCATTTTAGATAGCAACAATAGGTTTTTGTTCAAACGATTTAGACGTGAAACGCTATCGTTCAAAGAACTAAGCATTTTATATTGTTCCTGTGTGAAATCAGCGTTTTGGATAAGTGTATCAATTTTTGCCTGAAAGACTGCCAAAGGCGTTTGCAGTTCGTGAGCAGCATTTTCAATAAATTCTCTTTGACTATGGTAGATTGAAGTATTCTTCGTAATCAATTTTTCAATACTGTTATTTAAACGATTAAATTCTTCAATATTTGTTTCTGTAAATTTTGGGTGATTGGATTTATCAATTTCAAATTTTTCAATTTGATTTAAGGTTTCATAAAATGGTTTCCAAAGATTGATGGATAATCTTTTTGTGATTACAAATAAGCCAATAAGTAATAGTGAAATGATAACCAAAAAAAGTATTGCTATGCTCTTCATTAAATCCTCTTTTTCCACTAGGTTAATTCGTGCTGAATACGTATATGGATTTCCCTCTATGAGAATAGAAGCATTAAGCTCACGGTATGGTTCTATTTCAGCATCTAAAGCATCATAGTAAGAGTTGTAAAATATAGTGTCTTTACCAGAATTTTTAAAGGGCTCGATTTTAATATTTCTATTGTATTTATTCCAATTTTGAATATCAGCGGTTTTTAAGGTAGGCAATGAATATTTTACAAATTCATTCTTATGCAGTATAAGTGTTTCGTCTGTTTCTTCAATGTATAACCTCTCTGTAATATAATAGAACAAAGGTGCGGACACGATTAACAGCATCACTGAAAAAAGCAAATAAACCTTTGATGTTTTATGTAATAGTTTTTTAGTCATTCTGCCATTTGTAACCTAATCCGTAAACTGTTTTTATGTAATCGCTGCAACCTGCTTCTTTCAATTTGTTTTTTAGGTTTTTGATGTGAGCATAAACAAAATCGTGATTATCCAGCATATCTGCCATATCTCCCGAAAGATGCTCTGCAATAGCACTTTTTGATAGTACTTTGTTTTCGTTACCTATTAAATACAATAAC
>JBJXDS010000064.1:0-6662 GCA_046154525.1 Bacteroidia bacterium | reverse complement strand
AGATGTGCCACTTCAGGTTCTACTTTAGGAAGTTTAAGCTACAACCTGGTTAGTATTAGGGATATAACTCCTACATGTGTGGGAGGAGGTAAAAAATGTAATCCGCAAAACCAAACTATAAGCAGTAGCGATCCTGCAATTGAAGAACATACCTTTACTGCGACCCACGATTTTTCAACCATTAAAGCCAATGGATGTTGCAGGGTGCAGGTAGGTGTTGGGCAGTGTTGCAGAAATGGTGCTATTACCACCGGAGGATCTGGAAATGATTTCTGGACTTATTGCGAAATAGATATTTGTCTTAAAAAAATACCTGGAAAATGTAATTCTGCCGCCTCATTAACCTCTGAACCTGTGGCTATTTTATGTTGCAACCAGCCCTACTATTATAACAACGGGGCTTCTGATACAACGGATTTCGACTCTTTGTCATATACTTGGGCTGATCCAATGACAGGTTGGACTTCGAAAACATCTTGGGGTGGATCACGTAACTCTCAAAGCCCATTTGAAGATTATTGGCCAAGTGGCTATGATAAAAATAAAGGCCCTAACCCAAACGTAAACCCTCCCATTGGAACCTATTTAGACCCTGAAACTGGTGATATTATTTTTACTCCAACAAATTGCAGTGAAACAACCATTGCCTCCATTCGAGTTACCGAATGGCGAAAAGACTCAAGTGGAAAATATCAAAATATTGGTGAAACCAGGCGTGATATTCAGTTTATTACAATAAATTGTCCTGATAATAATCCTCCTCTGCTTAATGGCCCATATAAGTATGAAATATGTGCAGGTTCTCAAATATGTTTTACCGTAACCTCTGACGATAAACAATTTATACCACCCCCTCCCCAAAAACCTAATCCTCCTGATACTGTAGATTTAACATGGAATAGAGGTATCCCAGGAGCTACTTTTACAATACTTGACCCTAAAGCCAGATTGCAAAAAGGGAAATTCTGTTGGACACCAAAGAAAAATCAGGCGAGTGACCTCCCGTATACTTTTACTGTAACAGCTCGTGATAATGCCTGCCCGCGTAATGCTATAACTGTAAAATCCTATTCTGTTAAAGTTAAACAAATTGCTGAAACAAATAGAAGGTATGATACCCTTATATGTGGAGCTTATGCCATTACGAGTACCATATTCAATGGTTTTAAAGGAACACCTTCCTACTCTTGGGTAGTTTCAGATTCGAATAATGCATTTTTGGATAATAAATTTTATTTCTTTAAACCTAGTAAAGGGCTACAATCCAATAAAGCAAAAGACACAATTCAGTTTAGAAAAGGTGGTAAATATATTATCAAACATACCATCAACAATCCACCATTAAATTGCCCTAGTACGTATTTCGATACCTTAATTGTACCATCATTATTGGAAGTGGATTTGGCCTTAGGACCCGACAGCTTTGTATGTGCTGGAACCACCTTAAGATTAGGTGCAAAAACTTCAAATGGTGTTCCTAACTTTCACTACAAATGGTATACACCCAAGAATTTTGATAAAAAGGATACGTTAACCTACATTGATGTATACATGAGCACGCATGACACCACGTTTCGGGTAGAAATAACGGATAGAAATAAATGTGTCGCTTTTGATACGATAAATGTATTTTTAAAACCAAACCCAATTGTAGATATGGGACCGGACTTAAGAATTTGTTCCTATGGTAGTGTAACCCTTAATCCAAATGCAAAAAATGCTTATTGGGTTGACCCTGTAATTGGCGACACCCTTCCGCAAGGTGATACACTTTGGTGGCAATGGAAAAGGGATGATGTAGGTTTTAGTACTGATACCACAGCCACTTACTCTGAAGAAGCTGTTTATACAGTAACTGTTAGAGACAGTCTGGGTTGTAACTGGACAGACACCATGATACTTCATGTAAACGACACTTTGTTTCCGGATGCAGGACCTGATCAAGTTAAGTGCTACGACGATATGTTAACTTTAACAGCGAACGGTTTGGATTCATCTAAAAAATATCAATCGGGTGGATACAAATGGTGGAAAGGAATGACTGAAACAGGTTTTCCATTTAGTACCCAAAGAAAACCAGCCTTTAAGGTTCAAAAATCGGATAACTACTTGTTAAAACTTACCATTAAAGAAGATACAACAACCTGCATTGGTTATGATACAACATTTGTGAAAGTCAATCCTTTGCCAGTTCTAACACTTCCGGCCCCTCAAAAATTTTGTTGCGATTATGGAAATATTGCTCTTGGTAGTTCATCATTTGGTAGCCCTACCGGCGGAACATGGACCTGTCGTGAAGTGCCAGCTTATGTAGTCTCTAATTCATTTCTCACTACTATAGCCTGTGACCCTAAAAAAGCAGGAATATTTACATTAATTTATGAATATCAGGATCCTTTGACCACTTGTATAAATAAAGACAGTACCAAGTTTACGATAAATCCTTTACCTGCACTTAAGGTTAAGGGAGGTTACTATTGCCAGGATAAAGGTGAAACCCCTCTTAAACCACATATACTTGCTCCTATTAATCTAAACTCAATGGTTGATGTTCAGTGGAAATTATTGCGGACCCTTCCAAAACCTAAAGGTGGTTTTAATACAGTTACGGATTTAGTATATGATAAAGATGGAAGTTTAAATTATGATTTTTGGTTGAAGGTAGATTCTGCTACCATTAATATTGGAACTGCAGCAAGAGATTCTATTGTGCTTGAAATTACCATACAGGATGGACAAGGATGTTTTAACAAGGACACCATGGTAATTTATATTTGGAAAGTACCAGTTATTACCTTTAATATTTTCCCTGATTTGTGCATTGACCGTGGAATTGTAGATCTCAATATACTGTCAAATGTTAATCCCCTTGACGGATGTTGGTCAGTAATTGATACTGCAGGTTTTAAATCGAGAAATATTTTATTGCCTGGTATGATGGGATGCGATTCTTTAAACACGCTTTTATTAAATCTTCAAAACGGACCTGGATTATACAGAATGAGATATACGCATACAGCTAGCGGCTGCCCAGTTCAAAGAGATACTAACTTAAGGATAAATCCATTACCAAACGTAAATATAAGTATTTCACCAACTGGCGATCAAGGCAAATTTTGCGAAGTGGATCCTGATGTAACATTAAACGCCACACCTGTAGGTGGAACTTGGACGAGTTCAATAAGTGGCGTAATAGCTGGCGGTAAATTTATGCCAGGATCCGTTCCTCCTGCCGAAAGAGATAAATGGATCACGCTTACTTATACCTATATTCATCCAACTACAAAATGTGATACTGCTAAAAGTTTAAGGGTGTTTGTTCAAAGTAAACCGGTGGTTGATATAATTACGAACGATACAAATTATTGCCGAAGTAATAATATGAATATTCCCCTACGGGCAGATTATAAATTTACTAGCAAAATCACTTGGTATCACAGTGCTGATATAACACGGGCCAATTTCGAAAATAACAATCAAGCCAGTAATCTTAATCCTGCAAATTATAATATTCGCCCTAGAAGTGATACTGCTACCAACATCTTAATTACTTGCCAAACGGAAGCTGAAGGAGTTTGTCCATTTGCTCAGGATTTCCTTAGTTTAACTATTAATCCTGTACCTCATGCTTTTGTAACCATTGATGATCCTAATGGCTGTGTTCCCCACACTGCTAATTTTACTACCCGTATTACCAACGCTGTAGACTCGGCTAAAGCCACTTACAAATGGACTTTTGGTGAAAATCCAGATGGAACTACTCAAAATAGTTCTCATAAATACAATACAGCTAATCCTTACAATGTTAGTCTTACCATTACCAGCGAGTTTGGGTGCGATACCACCATTGGCCCGATGGTAATAGAGGTTTATCCTAAACCATTTGCCAGTTTTACCCCTACCTCAAATACTGGGGCTAACTGGACCACCGCTGCATTACCTCGTTTTAAATTTACGAACGAAAGTACCACTAAGCAACTTATTTTAGGTAGTAAAATTGTAAGTCATAGCTGGGATTTTGGTGACGGACCCTTAGCAATGGATAATGATACTTCAAGTGAAACGAATCCAACCTACTACTATGTAAGTGATACTGGCAAATATTATGCAACTTTGATTGTAGAAACCAATCATGGGTGTAGGGATACCACCACAAGACTTGTAATTATTAATCCAGATATTATTGTTTATATCCCAACTATATTTAGCCCGGATGGAGCCGGCCCACTTAGAAATGACAAATTCTGGGTAGAGGCAAGTGGCTTTATTACTTATCAAATTTTAATTTTTAACCGATGGGGAGAAAGATTATACGAGTCAACCCGTTTAGATATGCCATGGGATGGAATTTATATGGGAGAACCCTGCCAAATGGATGCCTATGTTTATCAGGTAAATGTTACCAGTTTTAGTGGCGACCTTTATAAATATAACGGCACAGTTATTTTAGTTAGATAAATTTAAATTAAATAGGAGCAGGAAAATCCTGCTCCTATTTTTAATAAAATTAATAAATGGGGCACCTGAACAGACATATTTTTATATGGCTTTTCCTGTTTTGCGGGTCGGGAGTTTATGCTTCGCATGTGCTTGGAGGAGAAATATCTTACAAACACATTAAAGAAAATCAATACAGAGTTACTTTAAACATCTATCGCGACTGTAATGGTTGTAAGATAAACGGAAATGGAGGCGGCTCAAGTTCTGAAAACTGTTCCGAAATTGACTATCTCTATGTAAAAGGTTCTGATAAAACTTCTTCAAAAGAAACCAAATTCGCTTTATCACGTGAAAAGGTTGAAGATATAACTTCATTATGTCCGGGTAAAATTTCAGTTTGCAGATCAGGTTCAAATTCAATTTATGGTATAGAGCTACAACAGTTTTCAGCTATTATTGATTTAGATTATAACCCTATAAAAGGATTTTGTGAATACTATGTATATGTATCAATTGCCGAACGAAATGATAATATTACCACCGGTCAGGCGGCTCAAAATTTTTGTATTGATGCCTATATTCAAACGTGTCTTGCCGTAAAAAATAATTCTCCTGAATTTATTTCACCGCCAGTGTTCATTGTTAATAGCAGCAAAACACAGTATCAAAGTTTTTTTGCCTTTGATAAAGACAATGATTCTTTAGTTTATAGCCTAACCCCTTCCCTATATGGGATTGAAAAGTCAACAACTTATGGAAGCGGTTTTAGCTATTCAAACCCCTTAAGTGTTTATTGTACCGAAACATCACCTTGCAGCCCTGACAAAAACAAAGAAACAGGATTTTATATTGACAAATATAATGGAACAATTATTTTTATTCCTACTAACGCTTCCGAAATTGGAGTGGTGGCATTAAAAGTTGAGGAATATAGAAATATTTCTGGCTCATGGAAACTAATTGGTTATATCAAAAGAGATATTCAGGTTTATGTGAAGAGCAGTGACGGTAATAATTCACCAAAATTTACCAACAGTGATTATTTTGAGGTATGTGAAGAAAATGAGCTTACAATAAAAATAGAAACGAAAGACGATAAAAATTCAATGAGTATGGAATTTGATACTGTCAAATATTATCCAAATTCAACAATTGCGGGAAGCTCTTTTAGTCAGTCGAGCCAAAATACCCAACCCTATAATTACGGGTTATTTAAATGGACCCCGCAAAAGGGAGCATCAAATCAAGGAATTTATACTTTTTCTATCTCAGCCAGTGATAACTTTTGTCCATTGCCTGCCAATAGCACTCAACTAATATCAATAAAGGTAAAACCTAAGGAAGATTTGAAAATTAAACATACAAACCTTGGATGCGGTAACTTTGAAATTAGTACTTCATCGATAAACAGCAAATCTAAACTTCTTATAAAAATTTTATCAACTGGAAGGACCTACAACGAAATTTTTAAAACCTCGTCAACACTTGACTCCATCAGTTTTTTGCCTTTTGGTAAATATATTTTAAAAGCTACCCTTATATCTGGCAATGGTTGTGAAACATATGTAACTGATACCATATACAATTATTCAAACAAAACTTCTGCGTCAATTTTAGGCGTTGATAATGTTTGTAAGGAAACAAAATATAGTTACGCCGTTACCAATCTACCGTCATCTTCATTCGATATAAAATGGCTATTCAATTCAAAAGTTATTGGCAGTGGTATAACCGTTTTTAATACTTTTACATCAGAAGGAAATCTTAACGCTATATTAACATTACAAAAGGGTAAATGGTATTGTTCCGACACTTTAAAAAAACATATAGACATTATTAACTTGCAAGAAATATTAAGTCCTGATAAATTAAAGGCCTGCCATAACACAGGTAATTATGATTTAAAAACTATTGAAATAAATCCGAAAGGTGGTAATTGGACATCAAACAACCTAGCTTTCCATAATGGTTTTATCAATACAAATATCAATTTATTTTATTACGACGACACCATTGCACTCAGGTATGAAGTAATCCTATCGGGGTGTATTATTTCAAAAAATATCAATTTTGTGATACAAGCCGTTCCTGAATTTGAATTAAGTTCTACATCAATATGTGAAATGAAAAATCCAGTTCTCTTTGAACATTTGATTAAAAAACCTTATAAAATTTTAGATTATAATTATAGATGGGAACTTTTAGGTTTTAATGATAGAATT
>JBJXDS010000063.1:0-5044 GCA_046154525.1 Bacteroidia bacterium | reverse complement strand
AAGGAAATCAACTGCCTGCCAATCCTTCCATAAGTTTTACCCTGAATAATTGCCACACTATCACCAATCTTAGTTTTGCACCCAAAGAGAACGATGGTACATTATTGGTATCCTTTGCCTATGATGGGCAACCCATGCATTCGTTTGAACCAAAGTTGGAGGTGTTTTTTAACAATGTTGAAACACTTTTTCCTTTTTTACCCAATTATTTAATTGAAATAAATACCACCAATACATTTCCCCACAGCAGCGGAATAGCATCCTCGGCCTCAGGTATGGCAGCCCTTGCCCTTTGTTTATGTAGTATGGAAATGGAAATTGGAAATACATTAAGTAAAGAAAATTTTTATCAAAAGGCATCAACAGCAGCAAGGCTTGGCAGCGGAAGTGCCAGCCGATCGGTTTACGGGCCAATGGCTTTGTGGGGAAAATCGGAAGTATATGAACAAAGTAGCGATGAATATGCCATAGAATTTAAAAATGTAGATGAAATTTTTAAAACCTATTGTGATTCAATTCTTATTGTAGATGAGGTAGAAAAATCAGTTTCCAGTTCTGTTGGCCATTCGTTACTAAAAACCCATCCCTTTGCTGAAAAGCGTTATGAGGTAGCTAATAAAAATTTAGTTCTATTAAAAAACGCCCTTAACACTGGAGATTTGGAACTTTTCACTCAGATAGTGGAACAGGAAGCTATGATGCTGCATGCCATGATGATGACCAGCAACCCACATTTTTTGTTAATGAAACCCGGAACGGTTGCCATTATTCAAAAAGTATGGGAACATCGCAAAGAATCGGGTTTAAATATGGCGGTAACTTTAGATGCGGGAGCCAATGTACATTTGCTTTACCCCTTTGGTGAAAAAAATAAAGTTCTCGGATTTATTAATAAAGAATTGGTAAAGTATTGTGCAGATGGTCAAGTAATACACGACCATTTAGGACATGGGCCTGAGCAAATGATTTAAGTTTAGATGTAAGATTTTCAATACAGTTTATCGAATCTAAACACGTTATTATAAATTTAAAAAATTACCTTTGACCCCGAATAAAAGCAAATGCTAAAAAATCCTTTGTTTTATGCCAAGATTTTATTGTTCGGTGAATATGGAATAATCCAGGATTCAATGGGACTTTCCATTCCTTTCAATTTTTATAAAGGCACTTTAGTTGTTTCTAAACTAAGTGATAAAACAGATAAAGAATCCAATATTTCCCTTCGAAAATTTTATGACTATTTGGTTTCTAAAACATCTGAAACCAATTTATTTCCTCAGCTCAATCTCTCAAAATTTAAAGAAGATATTGATGAGGGCTTAACCTTTGATAGCAGTATCCCTCAAGGATTTGGGGTAGGTAGTAGTGGGGCCTTGGTAGCGGCTGTTTACGATAAATATGCTATTACAAAAATTGAACACGAAAAAAATATTGAAAAAACGGACATTTTAAAATTAAAAAACTGGTTTGGTCAAATGGAGAGTTTTTTTCATGGCCGTAGCAGCGGTTTAGACCCACTAATTTGTTACCTAAATCTTCCTGTACTTATCAAGTCGAAAACGGATGTAGACACTATTGGTATACCTTCACAAAACGCAGATGGCAAAGGAGCCATATTTTTATTGGATAGCGGAAGTCCAAAAGATACAGAGCCTATGGTAAATATCTTTTTAGAAAAAATGAAAAACGAAGGGTTTAGAAAAGTTATTTCCGAACAATTCAAAAAATATAATGATGAGTGTATCAAAGCATTTTTAAATCATGACTTCCATCCTCTATTCAATAATCTTAAAAAACTATCTAACGTGGTGTTGGAACATTTCAAACCTATGATACCAAAAACGTTTCACAAATTATGGCAGGAAGGGATTGATTCCAATACCTACTACCTAAAACTTTGCGGATCAGGTGGTGGTGGTTTTATCTTGGGTTTTGCTCCTGATTATAAAAAAGCTTTTCCAAAACTGAAAGCCTATAATCCTGAAGTGATTTATACTTTTTAAAAAAAAGTGGTATCCACAAGGCTACAAAAAAGGTTAGTTATTATCAAAGTTTTTGCCTTGCTTTCCATTGTACGTTGGTTAAACATATTGCTCACAATTTTTGCCCAATATCTGGCTGCAGTTTTTATTCTTAACCCCTCTAAAACCTACATAGAAATACTTTCTAGCCCCAAACTTCATTTAATGACCTTTGCATCAGCATTTATTATTGCCGGGGGATATATCATCAATAATTTTTATGACCTTGAAAAAGATTTAATAAATAGGCCTGAGAAAACCTTGTTTGGCCGGATAGTGAGCCGCAAGTTTTGCTTAAATTGCTATTTTCTTTTTAACACCATTGGATTAGCCTTAGCTTTTTCCGCTTCTTGGCGCATTTTTTTATTTTATTTTTTATTTGCCATTAGTTTATGGACCTATTCTCATAAGTTTCAAAAAATACCTTTCATTCGTGAGATTACGGCTTCCCTGCTATCGGTTACTTCGTTTTTCAGCATTGGTATTTTTTATAAATATATAACCATGCCTTTATTTATTTATGGGTGTTTTGCCATGCTCATTATTTTTTCCAGAGAAATTTTAAAAGGCATTGAAGCCTACAAAGGGAATAGTATTTTTGGGTATGGAACTATGGCCACCTGGCTTGGAAAACAGAAATCTGCGTTGGGTATTTTAATAATTAATATAATATCCCTTTTGCCTCTTATTATCCTTTTGCATTGGCACAATCTTTTTATTTTAAGTGGAACTTTACTTCTGCTTACTTTAATCTTAAATGGTTTGGTTTATTTTAAATTATACAAAAACCAAAGCGAACGAAATGCCGAAATAGTTCATAATTTTTATAAAATTTTCTTGGTGGTAATTATTTGTATGGTAGTATTAATTCCTGCTTACCAGAGTTAAATCTCACTCAAAGCCTCTAAGACGCAAAGTCAACCTCACTTTTTAACAAAAAGCTAAAACCTAAGAAATAATCCGCTTAATAGAATGCAACGAATGAGTTTTAAGCTTTGTATCCAGATTTATAATGCCATTCATATTTAATAGGTCAACCCTTACCTGGCCACTGCAATGGATTATCATCTGATTGCCAAAAACAATTCCTACATGATTCACAATTCCTTTTTCGTTGGTAAAAAACGCTAAATCACCTAATCCTGAATCTCCAAGCGAAATGCTTTCGCCCAATAAGGCTTGCTGACTGCTATCACGCGGCAAGGCCATACCACATACTTTAAAAATAAGTTGTGTAAATCCGCTGCAATCCATCCCCCATGGGGTTCTTCCTCCCCATAAATAAGGGGTGTTTATTAAAGAAGTACTGTGCGAAAAAATATTTTCTTTTAATTGGTCGGGGGTAAAATGAATGTGCCTTAAATCCATCAAATCCTCCTCCTCTACTTCCACTAAAGTTTCAGTATCATATATTTCAGCCCCTTTAGGTATAATATTATTTACTTCATCATTTCCCAATCCACCAATAAAAATTAACGATTCATTTTCAAAATCAAATTCATAATATTGGTTCTTGGGCATGTAGCCTTCATAGTTATCAAACTCACATTTAATTTTTAGCCACTCTGTTTCCTTTTCCAAAACCTCATATTTTTCACCGTATATAAGTTGACTAACCATTTCAGCCCGGTGGCTTGGTTCTTTGCGCATTGCAATACAACTTAAATGGCAAATACCGCTCATGGGGTTATAGATGAAGTTTAAGTTTACGGGACATCAATTCATCGTGTGATTCACGTCTAAGTTCATCGGGCAGACAGCAATCTACTGGGCAAACTGCTGCACATTGGGGTTCTTCATGAAAACCTTCGCATTCAGTGCATTTATCGGGCACTATGTAATAAACCTCGGCTGATATAGGGTTTTGCTTTTCTGCCACATCCACTATTGTTCCATCTTCAAGGGTATAGTTCCCTGTTAAGTCGTTCCCATCCTTCATTGCCCACATGGCTCCTGCCTCATATATTGCATTATTGGGGCATTCCGGTTCACAGGCCCCACAATTAATGCAATCACTCGTTATTATTATTGCCATAATTTTGAGGTGCAAAGATAGCCCAATTTTAGATTTATGCCTAGCCAGTAACTTAAATTCTGTTCAGTAAGATTTAAGCATTTTTTAAAAATCAAAGTAACTATAATTAAATTTGGCCACTTAAACTTTTTATAAAAACCCATCTTTTATGCCTGAAAATAATTCACAAGACAAGCTAGGTTTCTTAAACCTGTTAGTGATTTTTTTATCTATTTATGTTTTAGGCGCTGTTCTGATTGAAACCTTCTATAAACTGCCACATGAAATTGCCCTGCTAATTCAATATATAGATTTTGCCATTTGTGCCATCTTTTTTATCGAATTCTGTATTCGTTTTTATAAAGCAGATAAAAAATGGGAGTTTATGAAATGGGGCTGGATAGATTTGGTATCAAGTATTCCAATGATTGATTATTTAAGAGCCGGGCGACTTTTGAGGTTAATTCGGTTGCTAAGAATTGTTAGAGCTTTCCGTTCTACCAATCTTTTAATAAAACATATTTTTAAAAATAAAGCGGAAGGAGCATTGGCATCAGCTACCATTTCGGCAATTCTTTTAATTTTGTTTTCATCCATAGCTATTTTGCAGGTAGAACACGATCCTGAAAGTAATATAAAAACGGCAGAGGACGGCATTTGGTGGGCTTACAGTACTTTAACTACCGTTAGCTATGGTGAATTGTACCCTGTTACAACCGAAGGCCGAGTAATAGCAGCCATACTAATGGCTGCTGGTATAGCCCTTTTTGGTACTTTTACCGGTTTTATAGCATCCTGGTTTTACAAAGAAAAAATAGAGGAAGAAGAGGAAGAAATTTTAAATAAATAAAGTCATTAGTGATAAATTGATTGTAACCAAAATCCGTTACAATCAATTTGAATACAAAGGCTCATGCAGACTTATCAAAAAATCTTCTATATTTTTGCAAACTTTTTATGACATTAATAAAGTCCATTTCAGGGATAAGAGGAACAATTGGAGGCAAAG
>JBJXDS010000062.1:0-17846 GCA_046154525.1 Bacteroidia bacterium | reverse complement strand
TTGAAATTATTATGGGTGTATCGGCTGGTAAATTTTCGCAAAATGATTTTAGGCCCTCCATATTTTCAAACTTGAAAATATTTTGTAATTCCCCATTTTCAAAAATGCCTGCTTTTATAGCGGTGTTACCAATATCAATGCTTACCGAGGTCAAATGTTATTTCCTTATGGTTAAAAGTTTCAATTCTATTTTCTGTTTCCACACACAATTGCCCGTTACTATTAAGGCCCCGTATTATGCCTTCAAAATTTTTTTGTGAGTTGCGAAAATACCGTATTGCACCCATACCGAATAATACCGATTCATAATTCTCCTTCAATTCTTCAAAAGGGGTTTGCTTCAATTTTGATAGATGCAAATCCATCTGCTCAATAATAATTTTTAAAATGGAATCTAAATCAGAATACATGCCCAAGAGTGTATAAAACGAACAGGCATTGGGCAAATATTCAGGAAACGATTCTTCATTCACATTAAGTCCAATACCTATTACAGCATTTTTTATAAAATCACCCTGAATGGATGTTTCAATTAGCGTTCCGGCAATTTTTTTTTCATTTACCAAAATATCGTTAGGCCATTTAATAGTGGTTTGATTATTAAAAAAATTATTTACCACATTAAATAAACCCAGCGAAACAAGCATATTTAACGCAGGTATTTGGGTTGTTTTAAGTTGAATATCCTTACAAATAAAACTTAACAATAAATTAGTTCCATCGGATGAAAACCATTTACTTTGGTTTTGCCCACGCCCAGCTTCCTGATACTTTGCCACAATAATATCGCCCGGGTTGGCGTCACCTGATTTTAATTTTTGCAAAGCAAAGTCATTGGTTGATTTTACTTTTGGTAAAGTAATAATTTTGATTTGCTTAAAAAATGAGTTGGCCACTAATTATAAAGAGCAAAATTAGATTAAGATTACTATAAAGTCACATTCACGGTTTTTTAAAAAATTTACCACAGATTTCAATCTATTTTAACGATTTTTGTGCTATAAAAGTCTAAGAAAAGAATTTGACACTAAAAAAAGCCGATTCAGGCACCATACTGGCCGAAATTGCTGTGAAAGGCATGCAGGAAAAAAAGGCCAAATCCATTGTAAAAATTGACTTACGTAAACTTAATTTATCCGTAGCAGATTATTTTGTTATTTGCCATGCCGAGTCTGACAAGCAAATTGATGCCATTGCCGACTCAGTAGAAGATGAGATTCGTAAAGCCACAGGAGAAAAACCTTTTAGCCGCGAGGGGTTTCAATTATCAGACTGGATAATATTGGATTATGTAGATGTGGTGGTCCACATTTTTAACCGTGAAAAACGAGGGTATTATGATTTAGAAGACCTATGGAGCGACGGGTTGCATAAGCAGTATCAAGATGAAAATTAATAATTAAATTTTTCTCTTCAGCTTTTCCAACATTTGAAAATTTGGAAGAATTTCAAGATTAAAACCTATAATCGATGCCGTAGGCAAATAATTGAGGAATACCTAAACTCAACTCCACACCCATCCCCACTCTTTCCTTTATTTTATATTTATAACCAAAAGCTAGCGAAGGGAACATGGTTCCCGGAAAGCCTGCACTCAGTCTATCATCTAGATCACTATCGGTTACTGAAGGAGTAAGGCTCCAAAATACGCTTCCAAACCGGGCACCTGCATATAGGTCGTGTTTTTCATCATTTATAAAATGATAATTAAACCTCAAACCTATATAATATCTTTTTATGCTTATATCCATATTATTAAAACGACGGGTAATATCATCGGCGTTTTTAAAAATAAGATAGTTTACACTCATACCCAAACTTTGCATGGAGCCAATAACACCCAGCGACATGTTTTTATTAAAATTATAATCATACGCCAATTGAATGGCTGGTGATGAACGGCCTTTATAACTCAACGAATCGGTGCCCCATTTTAATTTTCCATCTATTTTAAACAAAAAGCCCCAGGTACTGGCTGATCCATTTAGATTAATTTGATGATGCTTTACTTCATCATCATTGTATGAATCGCCGTATTGCGCAGAACTGCAATTCACTATTGCAGTTATAAAAATAACAAATCCAATTTTTTTCATTTTTTTATTTTGTTAATGTATAACAGGCGCCGAAAGAAAATAAATGCGGAGAAAGTGTACTAAGTTCGAAATTAGCCGAAAATTGAGGTGAAAATTTTACCCTTAAACCTATTGGTATAATACCTAATCTGGGCAAATTGTACATAGGAAATTCATCTTTGAATGAACTTACAAATTCAGGATCGGCAGAAGGAAGTTTCTTATTCCAAAATAATACACCCGCTCTTACACCTGAATAAATATCCACTTTACTTGTGTTTTTATAGTGGTATAAAACCCGCCCCCCAATATAAATTCGTTTCATTTTGGCTTGCGAATCCTCTATACGTTTAGGGTTAATGGTATCATACTCCCAGTATGAAATATCAACACGAAATGGCTGAATAGAGCCAAAAAAACCAAAGGTAATTTTATTGGAGTAAAAATTATCGAAGGTAACCTGGAATGCCGGTTTAGAATTTGCAATAAACTTTATTGAATCTGAATCCTTATCTGCATCGTACAATAATCCGGTAAGGCTTAAGCCTGCATGGACACCTAAGACCGAGTTTCCCTTTTCTTCTAGTTTTTTAGGCTTTTCTTTTATCTTTTTCTCTTGGGCCTGAGTGCTTGCAACAAAAAGTAAACTCAAAATAATCAGTTTTAATTTTTTATTCATTTTTATTTTTTTAAAAAATAGTTTAAAAATTCAACGCCCGTTTTCCGGAGGCATCAAGTGCCGCTTCTTTAAGTGCCTCAGAAAAAGTAGGATGAGCATGGCTTATTCTTCCAATATCTTCGGCACTGGCCCTGTATTCCATGGCTACCACGGCTTCACCTATAATATCTGCAGCACGTGGTCCTATAATATGTACTCCTAATATTTCATCGGTATCAGCATGGGCCAATACTTTTACCAATCCATCTGTATCCATTCCGGCAACTGCCCGGCCATTGGCTTTGTATGGAAACGTTCCTGTTTTATAATTTATTGCCGCAGCTTTTAATTGTTCTTCCGTTTGACCAACGGCAGCCACTTCCGGCCAGGTATAAACAACCCCTGGAATTAAATTATAATTAATATGCGGTTTTTGCCCGGCAATAGTTTCGGCTACAAATACCCCTTCCTCTTCAGCTTTATGAGCTAGCATAGCTCCCTTTATAACATCGCCAATGGCGTAAATTCCCGCTACAATGGTTTGCAAATGAGCATCCACAGGAATTCTTCCTTTATCATCAACAGCAATTCCCGCATTTTCCAATCCCAGGTTTTCGGTATATGGTTTTCGGCCAACAGCTACCAAACAATAGTCCCCTTCTAAATTAATATCCTCCCCTTTAGAATTTTCCGCAATAACAGTTACAGTTTTGCCCTTTGCCTTTAACAATTTTACTTTGTGTTTGAAGTAATAATCAAAGCCAAGTTTTTTTAGACTCTTTTGAAGTTCTTTCCCCATGGTTCTATCCATAGTTGGAACCAAGCCTTCCATAAATTCAACGACTGAAATTTTAGAACCCAGGCGGCCATAGACCGAACCCAATTCCAAACCAATTACCCCGCCACCAATAATTATTAAATGCTTTGGTATTTCTTTCAAATTCAAAGCTTCGGTACTTGTAATTACTCTTTTTTTATCAATATCCAAGCCTGGTAAACTGGAAGGTTTGCTTCCTGTGGCTATGATGATATTTTTGGATTCAATGGTTTTATCCCCTTCTTCGGAAGAAATTTTTAATGTATTTTTATTTATAAAAGAACCATGACCGGTAAACACATCAATCTTATTTTTTTTCATAAGATACGAAATGCCTCCATTCATTTGTTCCACCACTCCGTTTTTTCGGTTTATCATTTGACCTAGGTCTATTTCCAAACCTTTTACTTTTATACCATGGGTTTCAAATTTATGGGCGGCATTGTGGTAATGTTCACTGCTGTCGAGCAATGCCTTTGAAGGAATACATCCAACATTAAGGCAAGTGCCGCCCAATACAGGGTAGCGCTCAATAATTGCTACTTTAAATCCTAATTGTGCCGCCCTAATGGCTGCAATATACCCTCCCGGGCCGCTTCCTATCACTGTTACGTCGTACATTTTTAATTTTTGGGCTTTCTTTGTGTTGTTGTCATGCTGAGGAACGAAGCATCTCAATGAAACAGATTCCTCGTGTCTCGGAATGACAAATATTAATGATCTATTTTAAAATTTCCTGTTGCTTATCAAGTTTTATCCCCACACTTACAACTTCCTTCAATACCGTATCACGCATGAATTGTTCCAACTCAAAGGTATATTTTCCGGCTTTACTAAAAACTTTGTCTTTTTGTGCCGGAAGCCTGAAACTGATAATATGCCCCAAGCTATGGCCCACCCATTTACCGCGGTGATCGGCCAAAGTGAGCATTATTGGGTCACTCGCTTTTTTTCCGGCGGGGTCAGTAATATTTAATTTTATATATAGATTGCTGTACTTATAATCATTGGTTACCCGCAGGTTTATGGCCAAATTATAATAATAATCAGTGTCAGAAATTGTTACAGGAATAGTAACCGGGTTAGATTTTTGCCATTGAGTTTCATCCAGGTTTTTCCATTGGTCAATAACCGGAACAATTGAGCAACCCGCCAAAAACATTAAGAAAATTGTGGAATAAATAAACTTCAAATGTTTGAAATGTTGGGTGGCAAAATTACGATAAGGATTCTAATTTTCAGGAAGTTCTTTTAAATCAAATGTTACCATGACTTTTTTTAAAAGAGACTGTTTTGCGAAATAGGAGCGGATAACTGAATATGGACAAATACCAAACAAAGCAAATGAAATAACAGCAATTGTATCATGAGCCCGCATTCCAAAAATAGTAAGCAAAAGTATTATTACTATACTTAACAATCCCCCTATGAATAGCCATCTATAAAGCGAGTTGGGAATTATAGTCATATTAACTTTTGAACCCATGACATTATCTAATATTGCTCCTTTAATTTCGGCATTCATACCTTCAACTCCTCCAATTCTTGTAATTTCCAGAGAAAATTTATGAGTTAATTCAAAATTATAATTGGAATCAATTTTTCCAGTAAGATTAACTGTATAATCCACTACATTTTTTCTATCAAATATAAATTCCATTTCAGAAAATATCTCTTCAGGAGATTTCTTAGAATAAACTGTCACCTCACTAGAGGTGAAAGTCTTTTTAATAAATTCAAAGAAATCAATCTTTTTCAAAAGGCTAATAAAATTTATTTCATAAAATATTTTACTAATTCACCCCCAACTTCTTTTTCAAGTCGGCAGGCAAGGCATCTTTATGAATCATAATGTCCATGGTTTTATAACGCACAAATGCTTCGGAGGCAAAAAGATAACCATCACAATCATTATTTTTGGTTCCCCATGAGTTTTTTACACGGTAATACACTTTTCCGGTTTGGTCTTTATACATTCCAACAATGTGCATACCGTGATCGTCCGTTGTTTGGTAATTATCAAAAGCCACTTGACGGCTTTGCTGAGTTATCACTTTTTCAAGGCATGGAGCTTCAAAAGGTGCACCGGCCTTGTCAGCCCCGGCATTATTAAAGTGTTTGCTGTCCATGCCTTTTTTGGTTATGGCTGTATCATCTTCCGGTACAATGGCCAATCCATTTTTAAACGAAAACCCTTTTTCGGAAACATCGGTTGCCCAGGCCACGGTGTATCCTTTGTTTACCGAATTATTAATAACCGCCATAAATTCATCCAACGGCAAATTATACACCTGTTGCGAAGCCCAATTATCTTCCACTTCCAATACAAACGGTTGGTAAAACGGGTGATGACTGTAAGAACTTATATACACATAATCCTCCATTTTTAATCCCAAACTACTGGCAAATTCTTTGGACGTGTATTTTTTTCCCTGATAGGTAAAGGTTTCAGGCACTGTTCCCAAATAAGCATCCACCACAGCGGTATATGCTTTTTTCCAACTTGGGGTCAACGATTTTTGAGGGTTATCAGTCACGGTTTTTACCATGGCTGTAAGTATGGCTTCCAGTTCATTGTGGTTATGCTTATCCGTTCCGTAGTTTAGCCCTGCATAAATTTCTTCAGGCACTATGCCATAATTTTTTAAAACGTACGGAATATCATGAAACGCCCCACCCTGACCAAAGTTGCTCTTTCCATGCATCCTCACGTATTTATCAGCTTTATCAATATAGGCGTTTCTTACCACAAACATTTCGCTTAAATTATGCTTGCCTTTACCCATCCTGATAAGTTCGGATTCGAAAAAAGAAAGGGCCGAAAAACTCCAGCAGGTTCCGGTGCTGCTTTGGTCCTGAACAGGAGTGGCATCAAGATTTACAACCTTGGTAAACAAATATCCTCCGCCCTTTTTGTTGCGAATGGTGTCTTGGGCATTGGCTCCAAAACCTAAAAATAAAACGGCGATAATAGCTAAGTAAAAACTCTTTTTCATATTTATAAATTACGGCGGCAAACATAATCTAAATTTAGATTTACGATTTGTGATTTTTAGATGTACAGGAAAATGAATTGGATAAAATCAACTTCAAAGGCTTTTGTTGTACTTTTGATTTTTTAAAAATCTACAGCCAAATTGCTCACAGAAACATTAGAAAATATTGAAATAAAAACCTCCTTGCTTACCGATTCATTCGGAAGGGTGCATGATTATTTGCGTATCTCATTAACCGACCGTTGCAATTTACGCTGCACCTATTGCATGCCCAGTGAGGATATGAAATTTGCCCTTCATTCCACTTTGATGACGGCAGATGAAATATATTCTATTGCCAAAATATTTGTAAATCTGGGGGTAAAAAAAATACGATTAACCGGCGGTGAACCCCTGGTGAGAAAAGATGCAAGACAAATTATTGAGTTATTAAGTGAATTACCGGTAGAACTTACCCTGACTACCAATGCTACCAAAACACATGACTTTATTGAGGATTTTAAAAAAGCAGGAATAAAATCGGTAAATGTGAGTTTGGATACATTTGATAAAGAGAAGTTTTTTAGCATTACCCGCCGAAACGATTTTGAAAAAGTGTGGCAAAATATTCACAAGTTAATTGATAATGATTTTCATGTAAAACTAAATGTAGTGGCAATGGAAGGGGTTAACGATGATGAATTAATTGACTTTGTAAAATTCACTAAAAACCAACCCGTTCATGTTCGGTTTATTGAGTTTATGCCTTTTCCAGGCAACGACTGGAAACGTGAAAAGGTATTCACTTACATTGAAATGCTGGAGAAAATTCAAGAAAATTTTAAAATAGAAAAACTTTTTGACGAAAAACACTCTACCGCCAAAAAATACAAAGTTACAGGAAGCGCAGGAAGCTTTGCTTTCATCAACACTGTTACACTACCTTTCTGTGGAGATTGTAATCGTATGCGGCTTACTGCAGACGGAAAAATGAAAAATTGTTTATTTTCAAAAGGTGAAATTGATTTGTTAACCCCTTTTAGAAATGGAGAAAATATTGAAGAATTAATTTTCAAGTCTTTAAAAGATAAAAAAGAACAAACCGGCGGTCAGGATTTTTCTATACCTACTGAAAACCGCAGTATGATTGCTATTGGAGGGTAAATTATTCATCACTCCGTTTAAACCCGATCCGTTCCCTGTTTTCCCATCTTCTTTCAGGTGCTTTTGCATCCATCAGGTTTTCCATGGCATCATAGAGTTGGTTTAACTGGGCATCATGATTGCCTATATGCTCCTTTATTTCTTTGAGTTGTTCTTTAAAATTGTGCTGACTTAACAATACTTTTCTTATTTCTACAAAAGCCCGGATGATGGCTATATTCATATTTATGGCCCGGTCGCTGTTCAATATACCGCTTAGCATTCCCACTCCCTGTTCGGTAAAAGCATAAGGGGTAACATTTGTGTTTCGTTTACTTTGATATGCGGTCACAAATTGTGACTGCATCATTGGATTTTCATATGCGGTAACAAATTGTGACCGCATACTTTCCCATTCTAATGAAGAAAGTCTGAACATAAAATCTCCGGGAAATCTTTTAATATTTCGTTTTACAGACTGGTTCAACACTTTGGTGGGAACCTCGTAAAGAGCTGCCAAATCAAAATCCATCATCACTCTTTCCCCTCTAAGTTCATAAATCCGGCTTTGGATACTTTGTATTATTTGCAAAAGGTTAATTTTTTAAGGTTGCAATTTGTGACCTTATAAGCAAAAATTCAAGTTTATTTTATTCATGTCCAGCCTGGGCCATTATTTTAAAAATATGTAATACAAAAGGAAACAAAGCATCCATATACTCTTTGGCTGCCCCTGCCGAACCGGGAAACGTAAGAATAAGTGATTTGTTTTTCATTCCTGAAACCCCTCGTGATAACATGGAGTAAGGCATTCGTTCCATTCCGTAACTGCGGGCAGCTTCCATTATTCCCGGAATTTCTCTATCCAATAAGGGCCGAATAGCATCGGGGGTATTATCGCGTGGCGAAAGCCCGGTGCCTCCTGTAAAAATTATAATGTCAATTCCTTCTTTAGCATATAATTCCGCTTTTTCAGATATAGTTTTTATTTCGTCGGCTATTACATCATAATGGCTGATAGAGATTCCGCAATCCTCTAATTTTTTTATAATAATTTTCCCGGATTTATCTTCTTTAGTTCCCGAAGATACAGAATCAGAACATACTATAACAGCAGCTTTCAGTTCATTATTATATAAATTTTTAAAATCAGATTTACCGCCTTTTTTTTCTACCAAACGAATGGAATGAATTTCAACACCTTTGTCAATGGGTTTTAACATATCATACATAGTTAAGGCAGCCACTGATGCTCCGTGCATAGCTTCCACTTCTACCCCGGTTTTGTAAATTGTTTTCACTTCCACCAAAATTTTAATCTCCAAATCCAAAATTTCGGAATTAACGGAAGTATATTCTATTGGCATGGGGTGACAATCGGGGATAACATCGCTGGTTTTTTTTACAGCTAGTAATGCAGCGGCTTTGGACATTGCAAACACATCTCCTTTAGGAACGGTTCCGTTTTTAACAGCCTCTATCGTTTCTTTTTTACTCACCTTCACTATTGCCTGGGCTAAGGCTAGGCGAAGGGTGGATATTTTATGGGTTATGTCTGTCATTTTGTTTTAACACGGAGGCACAGAGAACACAGAGTTTCACGGAGGTAATATATTGTAAGATTAAAAAAGAAACCAACTTTGTATTTCTTCGTGTTCTCTGTGCCTTCGTGGTTATATTTTTTAAATATTTTCTTTCCATTGATGCGTTTCATCCTGAAAAATCTCTTTACCAAAAATAGGGACTTCCTTTTTTATAATGTTCACCATTTCCTCACAGGCATCAAAAGCCGCCTGGCGATGAGGCGAGGAAACAAATACAAAAAAACAAATTTCGCCGGTATTCACTTTTCCAAGGCTGTGCTTAACATGGGCACAGGTTAAGTTGTGTTTCACAATGCAATTTTCCCTTATGCGTTCCATTTCCTTTTCAGCCATTTCGGTGTAGGCTGAGTAATCAATCGCTGTTACTGTTTTTCCATCAATAACATCAGCCCTTACCTGTCCCATAAAAATTTGATGGGCTCCAATATTTTTCTTTCGGTTGTGGCTGGCAATGCTATCTGCAATATTCTGAGGGCTTATAGGGCCTTCTGAAAAAAAGTTATGTTTCTTTTTTTGTTCCATAATTAAATTACTTTTTCAGAAATTTCTTTACAAAGAGTTTTAACATTTTCGTTGGCTATCGCAAATGCTTCTTCATTCCGTTTAATCCTAACCTCCGAAAACGAATTATTAAGCGCATTAAAGAGCAACATTTTTCCGGAGCAAACTTCGCCAATTCCTGTAATTATTTTTATCACTTCATTGGCTTGCATGGTTCCTAGTATTCCCGGCAAAGTTCCTATAACGCCGGTTATCGAGCAATTGATAATAATTTCATCTTCGCCTTTTTCAGGAAATGCACAACGATAAGTTGGGCTTTCTGAGTTTAAATTAAAAACTGAAAGTTGCCCTTCAAATTTATGGATACCTGCATAAACAAAAGGTTTGTTTAAATATACACAAGCATCGTTTATAGCATATCGCGTTTCAAAATTATCCGAGCAATCTACCACAATGTCGAAATTGGATATAATTTCTAAAGTATTGGAATTATCTAATTTCGAGTTAAAAATTTCAACGTTTACAAAAGGGTTTTGTTCTGAAATTCGTTTGGCTGCCATTTCAGCTTTCGATTTCCCAATGTCAGAAGTAGCATATAAAACCTGCCTGTGTAAATTAGTTTCTTCCACCAAATCAAAATCCACAATACCAAGATTTCCAACCCCAGCGGCAGCCAGATATTGAACTACCGGGCAACCCAATCCACCCGCCCCAACTACCAAAACTTTGGCATCCTTCAATTTTTGCTGGCCATCGGTTTTTAGTTCAGTAAGCTGAATTTGGCGACCGTATCGTTTTATTTCTTCCTGGCTCAACATGGCTTTATCCTCCTGAATAGGGCGGCAACAAGGCTATTTCATCTTCCTGATTTAACAAGGTGTTTGTTTCCACCTTTTCTTTATTTAGCACCAATTGAAACTTATAATTTTTAAGAAAAGGATATTCTGAAAATAAGTTTTGTAATAAAGAATCACTGTCTTTTGGAGCTTCCATTTCAAAAGCTGATTTTCCTACCACATCGGTTAGCACACCAAAAACAACTATTTTCATTTTTTACTTTCGAATTTTACCACAAAAGTATCTGAATTGAACCACATAGGAAGATAGAAACATAGAAAAACACATAGGTAATAAACTATCTATGTGAATCCTTAAATGGCTATGTGTCTATGTGGTTCAAAAGTCAAGGCAATAAATGTACCTCCACCATTTCATTTTCATTAATTATTTCCGTTCCATTGGGAACATAAATTAAAGCATTGGCCATTGCAAACGAATATAACATAAAAGAATCCTGTCCCTCCAAAGGCATCACACCTTCCTCAGTAACTTTGGCCCGTATAAATTGCGCCCGGTCTTCATTGCTTTTAATTGTTTTTAATAATTTTAGGTTTAAAACCTGAAGTTGAGTTTTAGTAAAACCCTGCATAGTCCGGATAACAGGATACACGTATTCATAAAAACAAACCAATACAGCCGCCGGATTTCCAGGCAAGGCAAAAATAAATTTATCATTCAACCTTCCTGCAAAAAAAGGTTTTCCCGGTTTTTGGGCCACTTTATAAAAAATGGTTTCTACCCCAAATTCCTTTAAGATTTCATACACCAAATCGTATTTCCCAACAGAAATTCCTCCGGTTAAAATCAAAATATCCGAACTGTTTAACCCTATTTTTATTTGATTTTTTAAATCTTCCTTTTGGTCAGTGGCCGTTAAAATATGCGTTGGTTCAATCCCCATTTGTTTTAGCGAAGCTGCTAATGAAAATGAATTGGATTCGTAGATCTGACCTGGTTTTAAATCGGTTCCGGGTTTCATTATTTCATCGCCAGTTGTGATAATACTTACTTCCGGATTTTTATAAACTTTGACTTTAAAAATTCCCATGCTAGCCAAAAAGCCAATGGCAGCAGGGTTAAAAACAAATCCTGCTTCTAAAGCCAAATCCCCCTTTTTCATCATGGAACCTGAAGTTCTGATAAACGCACCTTTTTTATAGGATTCTTTTAAATAAATAAAACCATCTTTGGCTTCTACTTTTTCCTGAATAACAATGGAATCGGCCGTGTCGGGAACAATGGCTCCCGTGAAAATCCGAACGGCTTGACCTGATTTTAAATTAAAATTATTAGGATCTCCTGCTTTTATTTCGCCAATAACTTCAAATTTTCTTTGTTCCAAATCATCAATAGAAGCTACAGCATAGCCATCCATCGATGAATTATCAAACTCAGGCTGATTAATGGGAGAAATAATATCCACGGATAAAACACATCCTAAAGAATAAGAAATATCAATTTCCACAGGTTCCGATTTTGAGACCTGATTAAATAATAAATTTTTGGCTTCTTCTACAGTTAACATTTTTATTAATTGCACAGAGGTTCACTGATGGCACACAGAGGCTCACAGAGTTTTTAGGATTGGCAAGATTACAAATTAATTTTCACTTTCTCTGTGAACCTCTGTGGGTTCTCCTTTTATCTTATGTGTAAATTTTTCAACTAAGAATCAATTTAATACAAGCGGAAAATAGCACCATTGATAAGACATATTTTAAAACCACAGGACTAAATTTACGGCTCCCATACCAGGCTCCTCCCGTTCCACCAACAATAGCCAAACCTGCCCAAATGTAAATTTCAGGTGAAAAAGATTGGCTGGAAAGTGATGCCCCTGCAAGCCCTGAAATGGAGTTTAAAAAAATAAAGGCCGCCGAAACCGCTGCTGTTTGTTTCATATTAGCCCAATGAAGTATTAGCAAAACAGGGCTTAACAAAATTCCACCGCCAATGCCAATCAACCCTGAAACAAAACCGAGCAAACCACCAATAAGTAAAGCCGGAACAAATTTCAATTCTTTAATCCCTTCTTCTGAACTTTTATCAGAAAAACCCAGGATGCGGAGAGTTGCTATTACTAAACAGCCTGCCAGAATTAACTTATAAGTATGAACATCTATCTGAATTTTTGCCCCTAAAAATGACAGAGGAATAGATAACAAAATAAATGGCAATAGAATTTTCCATTTAAAATGTTCCTGTCTGAAATATTGAAACAAAGCTATGGCCGAAACAAAAATATTTAGAACCAAAGCGGATGGTTTCATAAGGACCGGACTAATTCCAAACAAAACCATCAGTGCCAAATAACCACTGGCACCACCATGGCCAACGGATGCATATAAAAATGCTATTATTGGAATGAGAAGGAGGAAAAAATAGTCCACAGATTAATCTAATTTTTAAATTCTCTGCAATTTATCTTCTAAAATCACAAATCGTTAATCCTTGTTCTTAAATTTTTAAAAAAACCTTATATACTCTCCCCAAAAAGACCCGGATTTAAATAATCCGAAATTTCAAAATACTTAAACTGCAGTGTAGTGGCACCAAATGAAAATGGAGCTACCTGATAAGGTTGATAATAAACAACCAAACCATCGCTTGTTAGCCCAAAATTATCAGACAAAGAAAATTTATTATTCTCAAATGAAAATCCTTCTTCTTCGGTTAATTTTTTAGAAGTTTCCATTCCATTTACTTGTTTAAACCTTAATTCGGCCAGTTTGCTAAATTTATCTTTATCAACCAACAAATCAGCCCATACTAATTTTTTTCCTGTATTAATATTAAAGGTGGCATAATCCTCACCATAATTTCCATGTGCACCACCAGTATATGAATTATACTTAAAACGGATGGTAAAATAATTTCCCGACTGCATTTCAACATTTCCAATTACATCGCAATACCAAACCTGATCCATATCGGGGTCTTCTTTTTTGGCATCGGCAATATTGGCTTTACACGACCGGATAAATGCCCTGGTTGCGGTAGTTATGGTTTTTGCCCTTGCTGTATCTTCTACATTCATATTGTCTTTCAAATTACCTTCAATAAATGTAGTGATATATTCATTTACCGCTGTTCTCAATTTTGTATTGGCACACCTCAATTCAGGAAATTTAATATGAACTTCGGCAATTATTTTACTTCTATTTTTAGGATCGCTTGCTAACTCCTTTACTGTTTCTATTTCGTATTCTATTACCCCTTCCCTGCATAAGGAAAGATCATCCACAATGGTGTCTTTTTGAAGTACTTCCTCTGAGGGTGTAGTTTTATTACAGCCACTATTATTAAAAATTAAAAGAATACCCAGAATTGGTAAAACCTTTTTATACATTTGATAATTAATTTATTTTTATTTTTTATTTATAGGAATTATCGAATCTTCGATTTTGCAAAACTAACTAAATTTTAAGCTATTAAGAAAGAAGTATTTAGGATTTTTTTTCTGTTGAGAATTATTAAAATTTAGATGTGGTCATAATTTCTTTTAATTGCTCACCAATTTTTTGATCAGTGTAACAAATGCTTACGCAAAAGTCATATTGTTTTAACAAGCCATCATAAATAAAACAATGCATTACCATGCCATTTGGATAAGTTAAAATTAAATGAAAAACGAAAAAATCTAAACCCTTTATATTCTCTACACTTGATAAGGTGTCAATTTTCAAATCAGGTGCTTGAAACATGAAAGTTTCCAGTAAACCTTGTTTAAATGCAGGAATAGATTCAATCCATGGCCCATCCTTTACGGTGTCTAGTGGGGTAATAGTTGCTGAAAAATAGTTGTATAATCCTTTTGTTAATGAAATTATTATTTTAGTGTCACTAGAATCTACAGTTGTATCAAATGTTTTCTCAATAGCATCTTTTCCTCTTTTCTTTAGTGCTTCTTACTCTGCTGACTCAAGTACGGTTATATCTGAAGGAACATTAATAGTCCAACCAATTTCCGTAAATTTAAAATCCCTGGATTGTGTTTGAGCTTTAACATTTAAAATTATTATACTAAGACTGAATAGAAAGACGAAAACTCTCAAAAATTTTAATTTACTATTCTTAATAAATTTGTTGGTTTCATCATAGAAATAAAGAAAAGGTTTATAAATAAGGATTATCCTACTTGGAATGTAACCACTTGGCCGGATCCATTCGTTGATTGCCTTGCCAAACTTCAAAATGAAGTTCGGTTTTGCCATCACTATCGGTGCCAAGAGTTCCTATACTTTGCCCGGTTTTTAGTTTGGCTCCTTTTGTTACGGTTACGGTTTCTAATTTTGAATAAACTGTAAAATAATCCCCGTGTTTTACTAATAACGTATTTTTCATTCCGGGAATTTTTAAAATGGTGGAAACCTCTCCTTCATACACACATTTTACGGTGCTTCCCGATGTTCCAGCGATATTTATCCCATTGTTTATTACAGTTACATCGGGTAAGTTAGGGTGGCGGTGGCTCCCAAAACCTTGCGAAATACGACCTCCCTGAACCGGCCAGGGCAGTTTGCTTTTCATTTTACCAAAGGTAGAAATATCGGCAGGAGGAACGTATTCCTCTTCTGGTTTTTTGGTCCCGTCTTTGGCAGGTGGTTTGTTCTTATTTTTTTCCTTCAGGCGGGCCATCTCTTTTTGTTTTGCCTCTTCGGCTTTTTTACGTGCCAGCTCTATTTCTTTTTCAATGGCTCGTTTTAAAGCCGCATCCAAATCATGATAGGCTTTTTGTTTTTTACGGAGATCGGCCTGAAGGGTAGTTTCTTTTATTTGCAATTCGCTTACCAGTACCTCAGCCGAATTTTCATCCTCTTCCAGTTCGTTTTTAATTTTGTCGTTCGATTTTACAATGCCCAATTTCTCGGCTTTAATTTGTTCCATTTCGGCCAGATTTTTTGCTTTTTCATATTTTTTCACCAGAATAAGACCCAATTGTTTTTTACGAAAATCTAACAATTTTTTTAGGTAAATAAACCTTCGGACGGTTTGAGGAAATGTATTGGCCGAAAAAAGGAAATTAATTTTTGAAGCCGCGTGTCTAGATTTAAACCCTTGAACAACCAAATTACCAAATTCTGTTTTTAGTTTTGTAATTTCAAAATTAAGAGCGGTTACATCCTCATTTAAATGGTTTATCTCTAAATCTATTTTTTCTATTTCATTAAGATAAATACCGGCCAGTTCTCGCTTCTGTGATATTTGTCTTCGAAGCGTCGTAAGCACCTCTTCCGATTTTTCTTTTTTCTTTTTTGTTTCCTGAAGTTTTCTTTTGGTAACGGCTATTTCCTTTTCTTTTTTGCTTCTTTGTTTCTCCAATTCCTTTCGACTTTGGCCGTTTACGGCCAAAAGTAAAAGAAATGTGATTCCTAAAAAGAAAGAAATTTTAATTACCTTTTTCATATTTAGTTGGAATTTCAAAAGGAAAGGCATCGATATTATCGATACTCATTCCACTGTTTTCCATTAATAAACTAATGTTGCGTTTTGGAGTAATAACCGATATATCTACTTTGCCTGGAAACTGTTGCCTATCGGTTTTTTTATAATCACTATAAATAACATTGGCATTGGATTGCTCAACCAAATGCTGCAAAATTTGCTCTATTATTTTTGATTTATCATCCAGTGTTAAGGTGTTTTCAATGTATCCTTCAGTAGTTTTAAATTTTATTTTTTCAGAAGTAGCCTTGTAATTTTCAGGACCAAAAAGCAAGTTGGCCGTTAATAAATTTTGAATTTGAAGTAAAGATAATGTAGTGCCAGTTATTTTTTTTATGTAATCGTAACCATACACAAAGTATTTTTTTTCGAGGCGTGAAATTACTTTTACCGAGTCTTTATCAAGCCTTGCTCTGGCCACTTCAAAACCAACTGCCGTAATGGATAACCATATTATGCTGTCGCGTTTCATTCTAATATTCATGGTAAACGATTGATCCATATTGTCATCCTTATAATCGCATTTGGCCTTGTAGCTCAGGTAATCGTATTCAAAAACAGTGTTTAATACATTTTTTATTTCGGGTAATACTGGTTTGGAGCTGTCAATTGGGGTTTTAGTCACAGGGGTAGCTCGGCTTTTTTTCCCCCGGCACGCCCCAAAAATTATGGCAATAGTTAGCGAAATAATTATGCTTTTCTTCATTCTTTTAGCCAAGTTTGGCCAATTTAGTTTCGATGGATTTATTGCCGGGGTCCAACCCCAAGGCCTTTTTATACGTTTCAATTGCTAACATATTTTTGGCCTGTTTTACATATACATCACCCAAATGTTCCAAAACTTCGGCATTATCACCTTCCAGTTCCAGGGCTTTTTTTATCCATTTTTCAGCATCGGCCAGTTTGCCAATTGCTAAAAATACGCAACCATAGGTATCGGCATAGGAGCCATTATTTGGTTCCATTTGCACAGCTTTGGCAGCCATTAGCTCTGCTTTTTCTAATTTTGTATTCCGCTTAAATAAATTATAGGCATAATTATTTAAAACCAAGGCATTTTGCTGGTCGGTTTCCATGGCTTTTTCATAGTATTCATCCGATCTATCAAAGTTTCCTTTTTCATACCATGCATCTCCAAGAGTTAAATAAAATTGTATTTTTTCGTCAGCCTTAAATGAAATATCCAAGCCTGCCATACTAGTTTCAATAGCCCTATCGTGTTGCCCCACTCTTAATGCCGCCTGGCTATGAATGATAAACAGCCCTGGTTGGGAAGTAAATAATTCAAGTGCTAATTTGCTATCTTCATACAAATACTGATTATTGGCAAGTTTAATATCTATTCCAAAAAGTTTTTGCCACACCCGATAATCTTTTCCATCCATAGCTAATCCTTTTTTCATTTTTTCGCGACTTTCTTCTATCATACCAGCGGCAAGCAATACATCGGCATAAACTTGATAAGCAGTGGCATCATCCGGATGGGCTTCCAATAATTTTTGACTTAATTCAAGTGCCTGAATCCGGCTTTTTTCATCTTTGGAAATTAAAAAATAATAGGAAGAAATGACTTTTAATTTATGCTGAATGTTTACATTTTTATCGGCAAAGCCTTTGCTTAAATAAATGAACGACTCATCGTTTTTGCTTTCACGCCTTAAAACGTCAGCCATTCCAAAGCAAGCATAGCCATTGGTTTCATCCAACGAAAGCATTTTTAAATAAATGGTTTTGGCTTCTGTAATTTTATTTGCTTTGGTAAGGCTCTCGGCCAATAATCCCAATAAT
>JBJXDS010000061.1:0-3851 GCA_046154525.1 Bacteroidia bacterium | reverse complement strand
ATAATTATAAATACAAAATCTATGAAAAGATTTCGACTTTGTTGAGGTCAATTTACCCTGAGAATCCGGGTTAAAAATATTTATAAAACAAAAATGGCCGGATCTCCATCCGGCCAAATTACAGTTTATATGACTTATTAAATCTCCTTAGTTGTTGGTAATGGTATAGGTTACTGTTATTGTTGTTGGTTTTGCAGCGTAATTAATAAGGCTGTAATCTGTAGTTTTAAGACTGTAAGTAAGGTTATGACCATTCTTTACACCATCACCGGTGTAGCAAGTTCCTATGTTATCCACTATGGTTTGATCTTTAGTGCTTAAAGTAACGGTTGGTGAAGGACTTCCTTTTGTGCCTGCACCTTGCCCTGCATCTTTGCTAGCCTGTACGTTTAAGTCAACACCCGGAAGTGTTACGTCAGTTTTAACAGATACTGTGTTGGTAGCTTTAGTTGCGGTAGTTGATGAATAGTTCAACCAAAGATCAGAGTTGGTAGCACTCATGTCCATGCCATTACCGGCTTCGGTTGGGGCTACAAGAGTAAGGCTGATGGTAGAAGCACCTTCTACATCCACAAGGGCTACTTTAGGTACTGTGTAAGAAATTGTGTGGGTGGCTGTTAATCCATCCTGAGCTAAGGCTGAGTTGGAAACGAAAAGGGCTGCGAATGCTACGGCGATTAATGTGATTTTTTTCATGGCGTTTTCTTAATTTTTTTTTAGTTTTTTAGTTTGTTTTTATACTTCATCACTTAACAAAACTGTGCCATCAGGATTTTTAACCACGTGCCAAAGAATTTAAACCAACTATAAACCCCCGTAAACAAAGGGCTGTAAAAATTTTTATTTAGAACCGTTTGCCGTGCCAACCCAAATACTATTGTCTGGCTCACAGATTTTTGTCTGTAACACAGACGGATTGAGGCAAAATGGATAAGGTGGTTAATGAATTATGATATATTTTTAGTCTTTAGCAAAAGGACAGTAACGCTTTATTGTAAAAAATAATGCATTACTTGCAGGGATGAAAAACTCAAATTATGGCTCCAAGCTCACTAACTGGGTGCAGATTGGAACTATAGAGTTACTCCAAGCTATAATTTTGGTGGCATTTTAAAGGACGACAAAACAATGGACAGATATAAAGAAACATTTGAAACTTGGAACAAAGTTGCTTCGATATATCAAGACAAGTTTATGGACTTGGACTTGTATAATCACACGTATGATTTTTTTTGCAATTTAATTATAAAGGACAAAGTCAAACTATTAGAAATAGGCTGTGGACCTGGAAATGTTACAAAGTATCTTTTATCAAGACGACCAGACTTTAACATTTTCGGAATTGACATAGCACAGAATATGGTTGAACTTGCTAAAAAGAATAACCCAACAGCAAGTTTTGCCATTATGGATAGCAGACAAATTTCAGACCTTAATACAAAATATGACGGAATTGTTTGCGGTTTCTGTTTACCCTATTTATCGCAGCCAGACACTAAAAAATTTATTTCCGACTGTTATAATTTGCTAAATGAAAATGGACACTTATATTTAAGTTTTGTTGAAGGTGACCCAAATAAATCTGACTTTCAAGTTGGTAGTAGTGGTGACAGAACATATTTTTACTTTTACAACCTAGACGACCTGACAGAAGAACTTAAAAAAAATAACTTTGAACGAATTAAAGTATTTAATGTGGACTATAAGAAAGCAGAAAACGAATATGACACACATACAATTTTGACAGCAAAGAGAAAAACGACCGCATAACAGCACCTACCAAAAAGGGGGCAGGCTGTGTTCCAAAGACAGATTTTAGGTTAAGCATCCGCCTAAGGCGGATTTCAAATAAAGTTTTGTGGTAAAAGTCCCCCCTTCGGGTACCTGCAAACCGTTGATAAATTTGAAATTGAATAAGGCGTTTTATTTAAATCGGTCGTTCAGTTTTATCCCATCGTTTTTCAGCATTTCATAAATGGTAGATTTTCCAATGTTTAAGGTGGTAGCTGTTTTTTGAACGTTGTTGTTATATTTTTTAAGGTAATGGGCAATTATTTCACTCATGTGTTCTTTCATCGTTCTGTCTATATCGTTTGCCGCTATATTGCTTCGGGATGGCGTAATTTGAATATCACCTTCTGCTATTTCGCCACCATTGCTCATTACTGCAGCCAATTCCATTATTGATTTTAACTCACGCACATTGCCCGGATAATGATGCCTCATTAAGGCGTTGGAAGCCCCTGTTGAAAAATTTAACGATGATAAATTATTTTCCTTACAAAAATCATCGGCAAAATGACGGGCCAATAAAAGTATATCATTTCCCCTATCACGCAAGGGCGGCAACTGGATAGGGAAACCAATAATGCGGTAATAAAGATCTTCCCTAAAGTTTCCTTTACCTACTTCATCCAGCAAATTTTTATGGCTAGCCGTTATCAATCTTACATTTAACTTAACCACTTTATTGCTGCCTACTCTCGAAAATTCCCGTTCCTGTATCACCCTCAATATTTTGCTTTGAAGGTTTAAATCCATTTCGGCTATTTCATCCAAAAACAATGTGCCATTGTTGGCTTCTTCAAATTTACCGGCCTTGGAAGAAGCCGCTCCGGTAAACGAGCCTTTTTCGTGGCCAAACAATTCACTTTCCAATAATTCTTTGGGAATGGCCGCCATATTTATGGCTACAAAAGGCTGTGAAGCCCGGGGCGAACTGAAATGGATGGCTTTGGCTATTACTTCTTTTCCGGTACCTGTTTCCCCATTGATGGATACATTAATATTGGTTTGGGCCGATTTTGAAACCAGTTCCATCACTTTATTAACCGCAGGGCTGTTGCCAATAATATTGGATTTGTAATTATACTTAACCTTTAATTGGGTTTTAAGCGAATCAATTTCCGTTTTTAGGTTATGCGTTTCGCGCGATTTTATTATACTGTTCCAAAGCAGATCTTTGGTATTTTCGTCTTTTACAAAATAATCATATACCCCGAGTTTTAATAATTTTACAACTACAGGAATTTCTAATTGAGAACTGATAAAAATTACCGGCAGGCTATCATTTATTTCTTTTATCTTGATAAATAATTTATCGCCAGTCATATCGGGAAGCGAATAATCAATGGTAATAATATCAGGATTGAGGTGTATGCTGTTCAGGCAATCGGCCCCATTAGCAAAAAAATGTATTTCGTAATCGGGATTAAGCGAAAGATTGTATTGAAGTATCTGGCTATACCAATCGTCATCTTCAACCACAAAAATTTTATAACTTGCCATAATTATCTAAGGTTCTTTGCTGTTTATAAATAATTATTACAATATTAATCCAAATGCGATTCATGATTTATGGATGATTTACTTTTTTATGAAAAACTTATAAACGCAAAAATGGCAAGACTCACGTCCGGCCATTTTTTGAAATTTATGAATTTTTGCCTGAGAACTATTTAGTTATTGGTAATGGTATAAGTAACAGTAATTGTTGTTGGTTTTGCCGCATAATTGATAAGGCTATAATCTGTAGTTTTTAGACTATATGTAAGGTTATGACCATTCTTTACACCATCACCTGTGTAGCAAGTTCCTATGTTATCCACTATGGTTTGATCTTTAGTACTTAACGTAACGGTTGGTGAAGGACTTCCTTTTGTGCCTGCACCTTGCCCTGCATCTTTGCTGGCCTGTACGTTTAAGTCAACACCCGGAAGGGTTACGTCAGTTTTAACAGATACAGTGTTGGTAGCTTTAGTTGCGGTAGTTGATGAATAGTTCAACCAAAGATCAGAGTTGGTAGCACTCATGTCCATGCCATTACCGGCTTCGGTTGGGGCTACAAGAGT
>JBJXDS010000060.1:0-16470 GCA_046154525.1 Bacteroidia bacterium | reverse complement strand
ATAAACGGAAACATTATTTTTCCATCACTTTTTACAGAGTGGCGCAATGCCCGTGCTATTTGACCATCGCTTATTTTGCCTATCCCGGTTTCCATATCAGGTGTAAGGTTGGGTGCTCTAAATGTACCGGGTGGTATATCCAATTCCCAGCCGCCACTTAATGGAATCTGTAACCCGTTTTCTACAGCCTCAATTTTGTCCATTGGTACGTGACAGGTAGCACAGTGGGCCGGCCCAAAAGCTAAGTATTTACCACGTGCAATAATAGCTGAGTCGGTACTTGCTTTAAAATCGGGTAAAGCTGCATCATACGTTTTATCCCACGCGGCGAAAACAAATACGATCAAACCAAAAATGATGATTGCAAATCCGGCAAGGATTCTTAGAATAATTTTTTTCATAAGTTAAAAAGATAAAGTTCAGGACAAAAGTAATAGAACATTTTAATTATCCAAATGCAAAAATTTAGACAGGGTTTGCTACCTTAAAATAAATGAGGCTCGGCCCATTAATTTATCATTATGAATGAGTTCAACCGTATAAGTTCCCTTCTTATAAGTTGCCTTTTGCGAATAGAAAATAGTAGTTTTTATTGGGTCGTTTTGATAATCAATGGTTTGAACCATAGTGGATAACTTATCGCTGTCGGCAAGTTTTTCATTTTCATTGGTTAGTACCTCTTTATTGGTTCCTAAAAGTCGGATGGTTATATCCTTATTACCGGCTTCTACCAAATCATTATCCAAAATTGTAAAGGATATTTTTAATTTATCCGTTTTAAAAGCTTTAAAAGTTTCTTCGTCTGTGGACCCTTTTTTACGGAGACCTACAACTCGTAAATCGGCCACATTCAGGGTGCTATTTTTTATTTTTTCATCCAGTGCATTTTTCTGTTCTTCCATAATACGGGCCTTATTCTGGGCCTCTTCAACATTACCCTCCGTTGCAAGCACCTTGGCTATCAGTTCTCTGTTTTCTGCTGTTAAAGTTGCTGTTTTTGATTCAAAAACCTGTTGCAGGCTTTTTAATTTTTCTATTTCAGCTTTGGCAGCTATTAGTGCTTTAGGATCACCAGCCTTCGCTGATTTTATCTTTTTTGCCAATGCCATTGTTTTCTCATCTAATTTAGCTTCCAAATCAGTATTGGTGGTAGCCAAAGTCGTGTTATTACGCATGGCTTCTTCCAATTTGGCTTTTATTTCTTCCAGTTCACGGTTCAATTCCGCTTTTTCGGCCGAATGTTTTGAAACTGCGTCTTTCCATATTTTCTCGTAGGATTGGCCATCTGCAGCATGGGTGGTTTCATAATATTTATAGTACATAAAACCGGTAGCCGATAGAGATAGAACCAATAGAATGGGGAAAATAATCCACCACAATGGCCATTTTTTGTTGTCTGTTTCCTCGTTGTAATAAGGGCTTTGTTCTTCTGACATTTTAAATTATTATTTATAGACTTGCAATGTTATGAAATATCCGTTAATAAACGAAATATACATGAAACGATTTCATACAAACCGTAAATGAAGTAGATGGATAATCAATTAAAAAGTGAGATAATTACTATATGAATCAATTATTTTCTTTTGTTTTTAATTTGTTCCTCAGTAACTCTACAATGATGGGTAGTACAGAAATAAAAATTATTCCAATTACTACCAATTCAAAATTATTTTTAACCACAGGGATGCCTCCAAACCAATAACCTGCAAGGGTAGCAATACATACCCATAAAATGCCCCCTAAAATGTCGAATGGCAAAAAACGGCTGTATTTCATTTCACCTACCCCGGCCACAAAAGGGGCAAAGGTTCTAACTATTGGAACGAACCGTGCCAATATGATTGTTTTTACACCATACTTTTCATAGAACTGTTCCGTTTTGTCAATATATTTTTGTTTTACCAAAGGCTTACCTCTGAATTTCCATTTAATGGCCTTATGACCCAAAAACCTGCCGACAAAATAATTGGTATTATCGCCTAATATGGCAGCTATTACCAAAAGTATAATTAAAAAACCAATATTTAAACTTCCCAAAGAGGCATAATACCCGGCCATAAATAAAAGGGAATCTCCGGGCAAAAAAGGCATCACAACCAAGCCTGTTTCCACAAAAATGATAGCAAATAAAATGGCATAGGTCCAGGGGCCAAAATCTGCAATTATATCCCCAAGAGTTTTGTCAAGATGAAGAAAAGAATCAATAAAAGAGTGTAAAAAATCCATTGGGGCAAAAATAAGGTTTTGGTTGGAATGGTTGGAATAAGTTAAAATGGTTAAATAAGTTGGACAGGTTGTGAAAGTTTCTCAGCTCCCCTATCTCAAAATCTCATATCTAATTTTAGATTTGCAGCATGTTTAAATTTTTAGCCGGCCTGGTAATCTGGAGAATTATTAAAAAAGCAATTATGTACTTTTTGGCCATCACTATTTTGTTGGTCATTATTTTTAAATGGGTGCCGGTGCCAATAACCCCTTTAATGGTTATACGATGTGTAGAACAAAAAATGGATGGAGACGAATTAAAACTTAGTAAAGATTGGGAATCGCTGGACAACATTTCTAATAATTTGCAATTGGCGGTGGTGTGCACCGAAGATCAAAATTATTTAACCCACAATGGGTTTGATTTTACTGCAATTAAAAAGGCAATTGCCGAAAACAAGTGGAAAAAACGTAAACGTGGAGCTAGCACTATTAGTCAGCAAACGGCCAAAAATCTATTTCTATGGCAGGGCAGAAGTTGGCTACGTAAAGGTTTGGAGGTATATTTTACTTTTTTGATAGAAGTATTTTGGAGCAAGGAACGTATTATGGAAGTTTACTTAAATATTATAGAAATGGGTGATGGTATATATGGTGCCGAAGCCGCTTCGCAAAAATACTTTCATAAATCGGCTGCCAATCTTAGTAAGCAGCAAGCTGCGGCTATAGCTGCCATACTTCCCAATCCTTTAAAATTTTCTGCTACCAACCCAAGCCGATATACCCAAAAACGCCAGAAATTTGCATTACGCCAAATGAGCTATTGGGGCGGTAAACTAAATTATGATGATCCTAAAGAGTTAAAGGCGACGAAGATGAGGATTGAATAAAATAACATAAATTCAAGAATATCTACTCATTATTTATTACAGAAAACAGTTGCAATTTACCTTTGCCAATTATTTAAATTCAATTAATTTCGCCACGCTTTTTAACACCACATGAACTCACCTGCCGATTACTTGCCAATATTAATACAAGCTGCCATAGCCTTTGGTTTTGTAGCTTTTGTATTGGTGGTAACCCATATCCTTGGGCCCTCTAAAAAATCAAAAAACAAACAAGAGAATTTTGAATGTGGGATAGAACAAAAAGGAAATGCACGTATCCCATTTTCTGTTAAGTATTTTATGACCGCCATTCTGTTTGTATTGTTTGATGTGGAAATAATATTCTTTTATCCCTATGCCGTAAATTTTAAAGAAATGGGCATGAATGGATTTTTGGCGGTATTGATGTTTGTAGGTTTTTTTATGGTTGGTTTTTTATATGTGCTTAAAAAAGGGGCATTGGAGTGGGATAAATAAAAAAGAGCGATGAGAGAAATTGAAATAGTTGATAAACCAATAGGATTAGAAGGAGAAGGGTTTTTCGCCACTAAAATGAGTGATGTAATAGGGTTGGCCCGTGCCAATTCTATTTGGCCTTTGCCTTTTGCCACTTCCTGTTGTGGTATTGAGTTTATGGCTACCATGGGTTCCAATTATGATTTGGCCCGTTTTGGTATGGAACGAATGAGTTTCTCACCACGCCAGGCCGATTTATTGATGGTGATGGGAACCATTGCCAAAAAAATGGGGCCAATTTTACGCCAGGTTTATGAACAAATGGCCGAGCCTAAATGGGTATTAGCCATGGGTGCATGTGCATGCAGTGGAGGAATATTTGATTCGTATCCCGTACTTCAGGGAATTGATAAAGTTATTCCTGTTGACGTTTATATTCCCGGTTGCCCTCCGAGGCCAGAGCAAGTGATTGACGGCATCATGCGGATACAGGATCTGGTAAAACAAGAAAGCCTGCGTCGCCGTTATACAGCCGAATATAAACATTTACTTGAATCATATAATATTACTGAAGTAACCGGGTGAACAACGAAATAGTCCTAAACGCAATTGAAACGAAGTTTCCGGGTGTTGTTCTATCATCATCCGTACCTCATAGCCTTTTGACCCTAGAAGTTGGTGTAAAAAATATCAAAACCTTGATTCAATGGCTAAAAGAGGATGAGGCTACAAATTTTATTTTTATGACAGACTTGTGTGGCGTTCATTATCCCAATCAGGGGGAAAAAGAATTTGCTGTGGTTTATCACCTTCATAATTTAGAAACGAATTTCCGTTTACGCCTAAAAACCTTTGTCGGAAGAGAAAATATAAATGTCCCTACCATGAGTGATATTTATTCTGCCGCCAATTGGATGGAACGGGAAACCTTTGATTTTTACGGAATTATTTTTGAAGGTCATCCTAATCTTAAGCGAATATTGAATATGGATGAAATGGATTATTTCCCCATGCGAAAAGAATACCCTTGTGAAGACGGAACCCGGACTGATAAAGACGACCGTTTCTTTGGAAGGGATGGAAATGATGAAGTGAAATTTGAAAATAAAAAATCTTTAGCAAGGCAAAATAGCAATGATTAGTAAAGCACCTCAAATATTTGCCAACGACAGTATGGACGGAGAATTAGCCACGCTAAATCTTGGCCCTACCCACCCGGCCACGCATGGTATTTTTCAAAATGTGCTGACCATGGATGGCGAACGGATACAATCGGCTGAGCAAACGGTTGGTTATATTCACCGTGCTTTTGAAAAAATAGCTGAACGCAGGCCATATAACCAAATAACCACACTTACCGATAGATTGAATTATTGCTCCTCGCCCATTAATAATCTGGGTTGGGATTTAACTGTAGAAAAACTCCTTGGCATTGAAACCCCGAAACGGGTGGATTATATGCGGGTAATTATTATGGAATTGGCCAGAATTGCCGACCATTTAATTTGCAATAGTGTGATAGGCGTGGATACTGGAGCGTTAACCGGATTTACCTATTTAATGCAGGAACGTGAACGGATTTATGATATTTGGGAAGAAGTTTGCGGAGCCCGGTTAACAACAAACATTGGCCGTATCGGGGGTTTTGAGCGTGATTTTAATTCGGAGGTTTACCGTAAACTCAATGCGTTTTTAAAAGAATTCCCTAAACGGTTCAAAGATTTTGAAAATTTGCTTTGCCGCAACCGTATATTTATGGACAGGGTAATTGGAGCCGGGCCAATAAGTGCCGAACGGGCTTTGAATTATGGATTTACCGGGCCAAATCTTAGGGCAGCCGGAGTTGACTATGATGTTCGGGTAATGAACCCCTATTCATCGTATCAGGATTTTGATTTTATAGTTCCGGTGGGAGAAAACGGCGATACCTTTGATAGATTTAATGTGAGGCAGGAAGAAATTCATCAAAGTCTTTCTATTATTCGCCAGGCTTTGGACAAAATGCCCGAAGGCCCATATCATGCCGATGTACCAGAGTATTATTTACCCGATAAAAAAGATGTTTATACCAGTATGGAATCCCTTATTTACCACTTTAAAATTGTGATGGGTGAAATGGAAATTCCGGCAGGTGAAGTTTATTTTTCAGTGGAAGGTGGAAATGGAGAACTTGGATTTTATTTAATAAGCGATGGTGGAAGAACACCTTACCGATTGCATTTTCGGAGGCCTTGTTTTATCTATTATCAGGCCTACCCTGAAATGATAAAAGGCTCATTGTTGAGCGATGCCATTTTAACCATGAGTAGTATGAACGTTATAGCGGGGGAATTAGACGCATAAAATATGGAAGCTATTCAAGTAAATATAGAATTTAAACCCGAAACCCTAAAGGAAATTGACCGAATTATTAAGCAATTTCCCGAAGGAAAACATAAATCTGCCATTTTACGAATTTTGCATTTAGCCCAACATGAATTTGGAAATTGGTTGAGTGTGGATACCATGGATTATGTGGCCCGTTTGCTCCATATCCAACCAATAGAAGTTTACGAAGTGGCTTCTTTTTACAGCATGTATAATTTGAACCCGGTTGGAAAAGTTGTGATTGAGTTTTGCCAAACCGGACCTTGTTGTCTTGTGGGTGCCGAAAAAATTATAAAGCATATTGAAACCAGTTTAAATATTAAAGCAGGAGAAACTACCGAAGACGGAATGTTTACCCTTAAAACAGTGGAATGTCTTGGAGCCTGTGGTTATGGACCAATGTTTCAGGTTGGTGAAACCTTTTATGAAAATTTAACAGAGGAAAAAGTGGATGATTTGTTAAACGATTTTAGAACAAAGAATAAGTAATGGGGCAAAAATTACTGATAGATAAAGTTCATATTGAAAACTTAAATACTTACGAAGTATATCGTAAGCAAGGAGGATATGAGGCTATTGAAAAGGCATTTAAAAAAATGTCGCCTGAAGCTATGTTAGAAGAAGTTAAAAAATCAGGCTTACGTGGAAGAGGTGGAGCAGGATTTCCAACAGGCATGAAATGGAGTTTTATTGCCAAGCCCGAAGGTGTTCCCCGCTATTTACTTTGCAATGCGGATGAATCGGAACCCGGCACATTCAAAGACCGTTTTCTAATGGAAAAAAATCCTCATTTATTAATTGAGGGAATGATTTTGTCAAGTTTTGCCTTGGGTTGCAATACGTCTTATATTTACATACGTGGCGAATTCATGTGGATTCTTCACATTTTGGAAAAAGCTATAGCCGAGGCTTATTCCAATGGTTGGTTAGGAAAAAATATAAAAGGAAGCGGTTTTGACTTAAACTTATATGTTAGCCCCGGAGCCGGAGCTTATATCTGCGGTGAAGAAACCGCACTTATAGAATCGTTGGAAGGATTAAGGGGCAACCCTAGAATAAAACCACCATTTCCAGCAGTAAAGGGATTATGGCAAGCTCCAACGGTTGTAAATAATGTAGAAACTTTGGCTGCCGTAGTTCCAATTATAAATATGGGTGGAGATGCTTATGCGGCAATTGGTGTAGGCAGAAGCACGGGTACAAAATTGATTTCGGCTTGTGGAAATATTAATAAACCCGGCGTTTATGAAATAGAATTAGGGGTAACGGTAGAAGAATTTTTATATTCGGATGAATATTGTGGAGGAATAAAAGGTGGAAAACGATTGAAAGCCTGTGTACCGGGTGGTTCATCCGTTCCAATTTTACCTCATTATTTGGTTACAAAAACTTTAGCTGGCGAACAACGCCTTATGACCTACGAATCTTTGGCTGATGGAGGTTTTGCATCCGGAAGTATGTTGGGGTCGGGTGGATTTATCGTATTTGATGAAGACCAATGTGTGGTGAGGAATACCTGGAATTTTACGCGTTTTTATCACCATGAAAGTTGTGGGCAATGCAGCCCATGCAGGGAAGGGACTGGTTGGATGGAAAAAGTATTGCATCGTATTGAAAACGGCCATGGCAACATGCGCGATATAGATTTGCTTTGGGATATTCAACGAAAAATAGAAGGAAATACAATTTGCCCACTGGGCGATGCAGCGGCCTGGCCGGTAGCTTCAGCTATCAGGCATTTCCGTGAAGAATTTGAATGGCACATTAATGAGCCTGTAAAGTGTTTAGAAAAAAATTATGGTTTGGTAAACGAACCGGTTTTAGCTGTATAAAAAATGCCAAAAGTAACAATTGACGGACAAACGATAGAGGTAGCTGAAGGAACCACCATTCTGAACGCAGCTCGCCAAATTGGTGGGGATGTTGTTCCTCCGGCCATGTGCTATTATAGCAAACTGGATGTTAGCGGTGGAAAATGCCGTACGTGTTTGGTGGAGGTAACCAAAGGTTCGGAAAAAGACCCGCGACCTATGCCTAAATTGGTAGCAAGTTGCTCCACCCCAATTATGGATGGTATGGAAGTGGGCAATAAAACAAGTGCCAAAGTGCTGGATGCACGCAAAGGTGTGGTTGAATTTTTATTAATAAATCACCCTTTGGATTGCCCGATATGCGACCAGGCCGGAGAATGTGATTTACAAAATTTGGCTTACGAGCACGGTGCTTCCGGGACACGCTATGAGGAGGAACGGAGAACATTTGATAAAATTGACATCGGGCCTAAAATACAATTGCACATGACGCGTTGCATTTTATGTTACCGTTGTGTAAATACCGCAGATCAATTAACCGATAAACGGGTTCACGGGGTTATGAAACGAGGCGATGCTTCTGAAATTAGCACCTATATTGAAAATTCATTAGACAACGAGTTTATAGGAAATGTGATTGATGTTTGCCCTGTTGGGGCATTAACTGATAAGACATTCCGTTTTAAAAGCCGGGTTTGGTTTTTAAACCCCATGAATGCCCATCGACATTGTGATAAGTGTTCAGGTGAAACGGTGGTTTGGATGTTCGGGGATGAAATTTACAGGGTTACTGGTCGCAAAGATCAATACGGAGAAGTGAAAGATTTTATTTGTAATACCTGCCGATTTGATACCAAAGATTTAGCTCAATGGACTATTGAAGGGCCACGGCATATTGAAAGGGATTCTGTAATTGGTGCAGGGCATTATGAATTGAAACCAACAGATACAGTTAAAGAAATAGGTTAGAAAATGAGTGCTTTATTAATTATAAAAATAGTTATCATCCTGGTAATATTTGGTATAACCTTGTTTATAGCCATGTATTCTACCTGGATGGAGCGAAAAGTTGCCGCAGTAATGCAGGATAGGGTTGGGCCGAACAGGGCTGGTCCATGGGGGCTTCTTCAACCGTTAGCCGATGGTGGTAAAATGTTTTTTAAAGAAGATTTTATACCGAAGCGTTCTGAAAAATGGCTATTTATTTTAGGGCCGGGCATAGCCATGTTTACAGCATGTATGACCAGTGCGGTTATTCCATGGGGTGGAACTCTTACCTTATTTGGTGAAACATTTAACTTACAGGCAGCCGATATTGATATTGGAATTTTATATATTTTAGGTTTTGTATCCATTGGAGTTTATGGGATTATGTTAGGAGGATGGGCTTCTAATAATAAATATTCTTTATATGGCGCAGTAAGAGCCAGTTCACAAATGATAAGCTATGAGTTGGCAATGGGTTTGGCCATTTTAGCGGTAGTTATGACTTCGGGTTCTCTAAGTTTAAAAGATATAGTGGAATCTCAACCGGGTTTCCAATGGAATGCATGGTCTCAACCTTTGGCATTTTTGCTTTTTTTAGTTTGTGCTTTTGCCGAGTGCAACCGTGCTCCTTTTGATTTGGCTGAATGCGAAACAGAATTGATAGGCGGTTATCACACAGAATACAGTAGTATGAAACTTGGATTTTACCTGTTTGCGGAGTATATAAATATGTTTATTTCAGCGGCAGTCATTTCGGTTTTGTTTTTTGGAGGTTATAATTTTCCATTTATGTATGAAATGGGATTATCTCAAAATGCCATAACCTTTATAGGTGTTGGGGTATTTTTTGCCAAAATTGTTTTCTTCATCTTCTTTTTTATGTGGGTAAGATGGACCATCCCACGTTTCCGTTACGACCAATTAATGCACTTGGGCTGGAAAGCCTTGATACCATTAGCAATTGTAAATTTAATGATAACTGGTGGCTGGTTAATTTTTAGAGAATCTGAAAACTGGTTGGCTTTTAAAAACATGTTTTAAACCCTAATATTGCACCCTTAAAAAATGACCCCCCTTACCAATAGGAGCAAAGCAGTATCCAACAAAAAGATGACCTTTTTGGAGAGGATTTATTTACCGGCAATTATTGGTGGTATGTGGATTACCTTTAAGCATATTTTTAAAAAGAAAGCAACCGTTAGGTGGCCTGACGAAGTAAGATCAAGGGCTGAAGTTTACCGTGGAAGACATGTTTTAAAACGTGACGATAATGGGGCTGAACGATGCACCGCCTGTGGTTTGTGTGCTGTTGCCTGCCCGGCTGAGGCCATTACCATGACATCGGAAGAACGCAAAAAAGGCGAAGAAGGACTTTACCGGGAAGAAAAATATGCCAGCGTTTATGAAATAAACATGCTGCGTTGCATTTTTTGTGGATTGTGTGAAGAAGCCTGCCCTAAAGAAGCTATATTTTTAACCCAGGAGCTTATGCCTGCTAATTACGAACGCCAAAGTTTTATCTACGGCAAAGATAAATTGGTAGAAACGATGGATAATAGGATAGATATTTCTAAGAGACAAGAACAGGCAGTAGTTGCCAATAAGTACAATGATAAATAAATCCATTGCCGTTAGTTTAAACTGACGGTAATAAATATAAAAAAATGCTATCGTATATCTTTTACATATTAAGTGGAATAACAATAATCACAGCCATTATGATGATTGCAGCCCGCAATCCGGTTCATAGTGTGTTGTATTTAATTGCTACTTTTTTTCTGGTTTCGGGGCAATATTTATTAATGAATGCCCAATTTTTATTTATTGTAAATTTAATTGTTTATGCCGGGGCCATTATGGTTTTGTTCTTGTTTGTGCTGATGCTTTTAAATTTGAATAAAGAAACCGAACCCCAAAAATCAATGAAAACAAAACTGGCCGGTGTTATTTCGGGTGGGTTATTATTAATAACTCTTTTGGGGGCTTTGATAAAAAGTAATGTATCAACCGAAAGTTTACCAATTACAGATATTGGATTAGTTAAAAATCTAGGAATGGTTTTGTTTACCGATTTTGTAGTGCCATTTGAAATAAGTTCTATTTTATTTTTGGCCGCTATGGTAGGTGCGGTGCTGGTTGGCAAACGCAATAAAGGAGAAACGGAGGTGATTAGTGAATAATTATTTACCACCTATCGAGCATTACATTTGGTTAAGTTCTATCTTATTTTGCATTGGAGTGGCCGGAGTTTTAATTCGCCGAAACGGAATCGTTTTATTAATGTGTGTTGAGTTAATGCTTAATGCAGTTAATCTTTTGTTTACGGCATTCTCCACCTATTTTCAGGATGCCAATGGTCAAGTATTTGTGTTTTTTATAATGGTAGTGGCTGCGGCGGAGGTTGCAGTGGGGCTGGCCATTTTAGTGATGATATACCGAAACACAAAATCGGTAGATATTAGTTTGTTGGATAAATTAAAACATTGATTAGGGGATGGGAAATTATATTGCGATAGCCATTTTTACACCACTTATAGGATTTATAATTTCAGGATTGTTGGGGCGATTTATGCCTAAAACGGTTACCGGAATTATTTCTTCAATAAGTGTTTTGGTTAGTTTTGTTTGTGCAGTTATTTTGTTCAATCACCTTTATAATGGAGGCGAAGCGGTTAAACTAAATTTATATAATTGGTTAGCCGCCGGAAATATCAGCATTGATTTTAGCTTTTTGGCCGACAGGCTTTCGGTGTGGATGATGCTAATAATTACCGGAGTTGGGTTTTTAATACATATTTATTCCATTGGTTATATGAGCCATGACGAGGGATTTTATAAATTTTTCGCCTATTTAAACCTGTTCATATTTTCTATGTTAACCTTAGTGCTTGGGGCCAATTATGTGATTATGTTCTTTGGCTGGGAAGGGGTAGGAATGTGTTCGTATTTACTCATCGGATTTTGGTATGCCAATAAAGAATACGGTTATGCAGCCCGAAAAGCGTTTATCATGAACCGTATTGGTGACCTTGGTTTATTAATCGGGATTTTTGTCTTGTTCAATACCTTTGGAACCACCGATTACCAAACTGTTTTCTCTGGCGCAGCTTCAGCCAACAAAGGAACTATCGAATTAATTTGTATTTTATTATTTGTAGGAGCTATAGGTAAAAGTGCCCAAATACCATTATTTACCTGGTTGCCCGATGCCATGGCGGGACCTACACCGGTTTCAGCATTGATTCACGCCGCCACTATGGTTACCGCCGGAATTTATTTGGTAGCCCGTTCCAGCGTATTTTTTGTAAATGCAGAGTTGGCTTCTACAATCGTTTTAGTTATTGGTTTAGTTACCGCAATTGTTGCAGCCACGATTGGTTTAAAACAAAATGATATTAAAAAAGTATTGGCATATTCTACTGTAAGCCAGTTGGGATATATGTTTGTGGCACTTGGCGTTGGGGCTTATTCCACAGCCTTATTTCATGTTACCACCCACGCTTTTTTCAAGGCCTTATTATTTCTTGGTTCAGGAAGTGTAATTCATTCCATGAGTGGTGAGCAAGATATTAGATTCATGGGTGGGTTAAGGAAAAAATTAAAAATAACCCATTTTACTTTTTTGTTGGGAACATTGGCTATTGCAGGAGTTCCACCTCTCGCAGGTTTTTTTAGTAAAGACGAAATTTTGGCCAAAGCATTTTATGGGAACGGTATGTTGGTTTTTATTCTATTGGCCTTAACGTCAGTTGTTACTGCTATTTATATGTTCCGCTTGTATTTTCTAACTTTTCATGGAGAATTTAGAGGAACCGAAGAACAAAAGCACCATTTGCATGAAAGCCCGGCTACGATGACAATTCCTTTAATTTTATTGGCCATACTATCGTGTGTTGGTGGATTTTTAGGTTTATCATCTTTGTTTTCACATCATCATTTTGCTAACGATTTTTTAGGTAAGGTATTGGTGAATAAAGAAATTATGCACCCGTCACATACTTTTGAAATAGTGGTTTTAATTGTCTCAGTAGTGGTTTTAGCCATCATAATATTTGCAACCCGATATTTTTATATTTCCAAAAAGAATATGCCTGTGGCTTTAGATGAGGAGACCGGGATAGGAAAAGTTTTAAGCCGCAAATATTATTTTGATGAAATTTATAACACCCTAATTTTAAAACCTATTGAATGGGTTTCAGATTTTGCTCACAATTTTATGGATAAAAAGGTAATTGATGGAATTGTGAATTTTCCGGGGAATCGAATTGTGGCCTATGGCAATTATTTAAGACGAATCCAAACAGGAAACGTAGAGTTATATTTGTTGGCAATGGTAGTAGGTGTCATCGCATTTTTGGTAATTTATCAATTGGTATAAAATTTTGGTACTTATAATAATCCCTTTCATAGCGTCGCTCCTCACTCTGCTTTTTAATAGTAAGTTGGCTAAAATTGCTGCAATAGCGGCATCTGTAGTACAATTGATAGTAAATTTTATTTTACTATACGGGTTCAATACCAAAGCAATGGTGATGCAATATGCTTCCAGTTATACTTGGTTTACTAATCTTGATTTAAATTTTTCAACCGGAATAGATGGTATTGCTATGGTAATGCTGTTGCTTACCAATATAGCCAGTGTTTTAATAATTGTCAGTACCTGGGATAATCAATATTCTGGCACTTGTAAATTTTTGTCATTGGTTTTAATAATGCAGGGTGCACTAAACGGAGTTTTCCTAAGTACCAATGGGCTTATGTTCTATATTTTTTGGGAACTGGCATTAATACCCATTTACTTTATAGTAGGTATTTGGGGCGGGGATAACAGACTTAAAATTACTTTTAAATTTTTTATTTATACATTTTTAGGGAGTTTATTAATGCTTTTGGCCTTAATATTTGTTTACCTCCACACCCCTGGAAATCATAGTTTTGAGTGGAGTGAAATGATAAAAGCTGATCTCACGGGTTACGAAGCCACTTTAATATTATGGGCTTTTTTCATAGCGTTTGCCATTAAGATGCCAGTATTTCCTTTTCATACCTGGCAGGCCGATACTTACAATGTTGCACCGGCACAAGGTTCTATGTTGCTTTCGGGCATTATGCTCAAGATGGGTATTTTTGGAATGATACGCTGGATGTGGCCTATGTCAAAAAGTTCTGTTGGTTGCAATTGTAATATTTATATGCTTTATAATGTTTTTATAATTTTAGCCGTTATAGGAATTATTTATGCAGCCATTATTGCCATTAAGCAAAATGATATAAAACGAGTGATAGCATGGTCTTCTGTGAGCCATGTTGGATTGATAGCCGCTGGAATTATGACCTGGACTAAAGAAGGATTGCAAGGGGGAATTTTACAAAGTTTTAACCACGGAATTAATGTAATTGGTTTATTTTTTATTGCAGAAATAATTGACCGCCGATTGAAAACCCGTGATATAAAGGAAATGGGAGGACTGGCTAAATATGGTAAAACGCTGGCTTTGTTTTTTATGATAATAATGCTGGGTAGTGTGGCTGCTCCTTTTACCAACGGGTTTACAGGTGAGTTTTTATTATTAAATGCTACCTTTAATTACCACCAGGTATTAGGAATCGTTTCAGGATTAACCATTATTTTTTGTGCGGTGTATATGCTTAGGGTTTACCAATTTTCGATGTTTGGTCCTGAAAAAGACAATGGTGGTCGAATTGGAAAATTATCTTGGTCAGAGTTTTTAACCCTTGGTATTATTGTAGTTTTGGTAATAACGGTTGGTTTTTTCCCAAATTTAATTTTAGATATTTCTGAATCCTCGGTGGATGGAATTTTAACCCAAATGAAAGGAGGGATAGCAAAATGAAGACCTTAATTTTATTATTTATTTCAGGCATATTTTCATTGTTCGGTGGCATTTTTGGGTTAAAGAAAATACTACCCATGTTTGCCACTATTGCATTGGCCACTGCCCTTGGCTATTTATTTTATGACAGTTATTATGGGGATGAAAACCTTCAAAATATGTTGGTTTTTAATAGTTATTCCACTCTTTTTATTGCTATTGCCATTGGTAGTACCTTATTTATTACCTTGATGTCAGCCAAAGGTTATAGTTACAATCCTGACAGTTTGGGCGATATTATAGGACTCATGTTTTTTGTGCTTTGCGGCGTTATTTGCATGGTAAGTTTCAATAACATGGTAATGTTGTTTTTGGGAATTGAAATTCTTTCCATACCACTTTATGTAATGGTGGGAAGTAACCGAACTAATCTTGGCTCAAACGAAGCGGCTCTTAAATATTTCATCATGGGAGCTTTTGCTACCGGATTTTTATTATTTGGGATGGCTTTAATATATGGAGCCACCCGTTCCTTTGATTTGGATGCCATTCGCAGTTTCTCCATGACGGCCATGCAAAATTCTCCGGCTATGGTAAGTATTGGATTATTATTTATTACCGTGGCTTTTGCTTTTAAAATTGCCGCCGTGCCTTTCCATTACTGGAGCCCTGACGTGTACCAAGGAAGTCCTACTTTAGTAACCGCTTTTATGGCTACGGTAGTTAAAACTGCCGGACTTGGTGCGTTTTTAAAATTCGTAATATACCTTGGGCCAATGCACGGAAGCGATTGGTATTTGATAATTGCAATAATGTCTGCAGCCACAATGTTGCTTGCCAATATTATTGCCATAATGCAGGATGATTTTAAACGCATGATGGCCTACAGCAGTGTATCGCATGTTGGCTATATTTTAATGGCATTTCTCACGGTTAATAGGGAAACAGAATCGATAGTTGGATTTTATTTAATAGCTTATTCAATTGCTACCATTGGCATTTTTGCCTGTGTTTTATTATTAAACCCGGACCATAATAAAAGTAATGGGTTTGAAATGTTCATCGGTTTGGGTAAACGCAAACCCTATGTAGCCTTAATTCTTACAATTTGTTTATTGTCTCTTTCGGGGATTCCACCACTTCCGGGCTTTTTTGCCAAATACTCTATATTTAAGCAAGCCATCACTGAAAATTTGTGGTTAGTGATAGTAGCTATTGGTAGTTCGGCCATCAGTATCTATTACTATTTCAGGGCTATTACGGCTATGTATTTTCGTAAAAAGGAAGTAAAATCTTTAGAAGTTCAGGAAAAAAATTATGCTGGGTATTTGGTTGTTTCAGTTGTTGCAATTGGGTTGATTATCTTAGGTATTTTTCCTGAAGTTTTGGGTCTCTAATTTGACTGCAAAACCCCCATCCTTGAAAAAAGGAGGGGAGTTGTTTCGTGAGTATTTAGAGTGAGTGTTCTTGGGAAAATTCAATATATTTGCTTTTGATTTTTTTATTTCTAAATGATTAAAACAATTCGTTTTTTTACAGTTATTTTTTCACTTTTTCTTTTTTATAATTCACAAGCGCAAATTTGGAAAAAACAAGCTAAATCTGGAAATGCTGGTTTATTGGATGTAGCATTTATTTCAAAATCAACTGGGTTTGTTCTAAGTTCGGGCAAGGTTTTAAAAACAACGGATACCGGTAAAACATGGAATCAAATACTTTCGGGTTATAATAGATTTTCAAGAATTCAGTTTACAAATGACAGCATTGGTTATATAATTGGCTATGATGATTTAGTTCTAAGAACGACAGATGGTGGAAGCAATTGGACATTAAAACAAACTGGAAATAGTGACGATGATTTAGTAACCCTATTTGCCAAAAATAAGGATACGCTATTTGTTGCCGGGCCCGATAATA
>JBJXDS010000059.1:0-3303 GCA_046154525.1 Bacteroidia bacterium | reverse complement strand
CATATGAATGTTGTAATCTTTTGAGAAAATAATGTAATACATTCAAGAAATAAAGTTGGCAACTTTGACCAAAACTATTTATCTAAAAAAGGGCTTGTAAGCTTCTCCCTGCTGGATAACCTGATTTTTTTAAGTGATATAAATCACCATATGGTATGACGACTGTCAGCAGTATAAGTTTTGAATCAAAATATTTTTGTAACCAAAATAAAAAAGACAAATCGAAGATTCGATAATGCCTATAATTAAAAATAGAAATAAAATAATTATCATATGAAAACTATCCTTGTCCCAACCGATTTTTCAAAAAATGCAAACCATGCGCTTAAGTATGCTATTGAACTGGCTAAAAAAGAAAATGCAAAAATCCTGCTTCTTCATGCTTATCAAACCACTTACGTTGCCCCCGATGTACCTTATCAGTATGCCGCCGCAATATTTGGCGTGGCCCAGGAATTAGCCGAAAAAAAGTTAAAATCCCAACTTTTAAAAACAAAAGCCCAGGGGGTACAATGCGAATCCTTAAATATTGAAGGGTCAATCGTTCATACAATTACGGAAGTAGCCGAAAAAAAGAAGCCCTACCTGATAGTGATGGGAACAAAAGGTGCAAGTGGTTTTGCTGAAGTAATAATAGGAAGTAATACGGCTCAGGTAATTGAAAAAGCCAAATGCCCGGTGATAGCTGTTCCTGAAAAAACAAAACTTAGCACTATTGAAAATATCAGCTACGCTACCGACTATCACAAAAGTGATATAGATGCCCTCAAAAGATTAGTGGAAATTGCAAAATGGTTTGATGCATCTATTACTATCCTTCACGTGGCCGATCAATCCTTGGGTTATGACGATGATGAAGATTTTATGATTAAGTTTAAAAAGAAAGTAAGTAGTAAAATAAAATATCCTAAAATTCATTATAAATTAATTTATGGCAGAAATGTTGTGAAGGATTTGGAAGCTTATATAAAAACAGGGAAGCCAGATTTATTTGCCATGTCAATGCACCACCGAAACCTGTATGAAAAACTTTTTGGCACCAGTACCACCAAAAAGTTGGCCTACCATACCAAAGTCCCTCTTTTGGCATTTCATTACAAACAGGATTCAGTATTTTTTATTTAAAAAATAATATGCAAAAACGATTTAAAATTTTACTTGCTACCGATTATTCTGAAGCAGCTTTAAATGCTGAACGCTATGCGGTTGAGTTTGCCAAAAACACCAATTCGGAAATAAAAATAATTCATGCGTATGAAATACCACTAAGCTACACCCCTGCAAAACCAATAGAATTTTCAAAATCGCGGGATGATTTTCAAAAATCTGAATTAAAAAGACTTAAGCAGCATTTTGAAAAACTACTACAATCTGTGAATATTAAGCCAGATGATTTGAACCATCAATGTGAAGTGAGAGAAGGAAGTGCCGCAGGTACAATAAGTGAAGATGCCGAAGTATGGTATCCCGATTTTATTATAGTAGGAACCCATGGAGTGAGTGGGTTTCGCGAAGTTTTATTTGGAACCCATACTTGGGAACTAATTAAAAAATCAGGTTTTCCAGTACTTGCCATTCCTATAAATGCCGAATTTAAAAAATTAAAAAATATTGTGTTTGCCATTGAACAGAGGGATGGTGAAATTCCAGCCATCCAGTTTTTGATAAAACTTGCCGCTGAGTTTAAAGCAAACCTTACCGTTCTTCATGTGGCCAACAATGTTGTTACAAAGGAAGTTGAAACTGTAATGTTTAATGATTTTATGAAAGATGTAAACGTCCATCCATCATCCAAACAACTTAAATCAGAGCTTTATTACCATGATGATACCCTTGAGGGCCTCAATGAGTATTGCTCCAAAAATCAGGCTGAGTGGTTAGTTGTATCTCATGAGGAGCCATCATTGCTCGAAAGAATAGTAATGCAGGATTATAGCACAACCCAAAAAATAAGTTTTAAAACACATATTCCTTTGCTTTCTATACCCGATTACTATAATCCGGATAACGCTTCTTTTTGGAATATGTTTGATATAGATAACAAATAAAAATAACCCAAATTGCATATACAATTTAAAAAAAACATCCTGAAAAAGAAGACCCCGAGGTAAAACCAATCCCCTCCACTCCAAATATTGTTCCTCAATCACCTCCCGATTATGTTCCGGTACCTGATAAAAACAGCCCAGAACAATCCCCTCCGGAATTTATACCTACTCAAAATCCTGAGATTATACCTTTAAAGGAAATGGATTAAAATTAACACCAAGGTAGAAAATAATTCACCAATTTAATTTTATGATTTTAATCATATCCTTACCTATCATAGGTCATATTTTTCCATAGCCATTTTTGGGATTTTTGTCCCCGAAAAATATGAACCGGCCCTAGATGAAAAAGAAAACCAACACTATTAAAATTGCGTCAGACAAACCCCTTTTTGAAGTAGATAAAAACCATCACCATGCCGATGAAAACGAAACATGCTGTGGTGATTGCCTTGGAAAAGAATCGTGCCGTAGAATATCGGGAGTAACCTCCGTAACCGAACTTCCCAAATAACAAACGAACCGATTTTTATAATTTGAACCCATCTCAAGCCATATCCCAATCCTGCTATCACTGCGGAAATCATGTTTCCGACAGGTCTTTTGATATAAAGGATAAGCACTTTTGCTGTGGTGGGTGCAAAATGGTTTATGAAATACTGAACGAAAACGAGCTTTGTACTTATTATGAGCTAAACACTAAGCCGGGTTTAATTCAAAACAAAAGCAAACGAAAAGATAAATATGCATTTTTGGAGGATTTGGAAATTCAGCGAAAACTCATCCGCTTTTCTGATAAAACTCAAAGCCATATTGTGTTTTATCTTCCTCAGATACATTGCAGTAGTTGCCTGTGGTTATTGGAAAATATTGATAAAGTTAACCCCGGTATAATTTCTTCCACCGTTAATTTTAGCAAAAAGGAAGTCTTTCTAGTTTTTGATAATTCACAAACCAGTTTAAGAAAAGTAGTTGAAACCTTAGATGGAATTGGTTATGAACCGTATTTAAGCCTGAATGAATTATCTTCAACATCCAAACTAAAAACCGATCGTACCCGTTGGTACAAAATAGGGGTGGCAGGATTTTGCTTTGGCAATATAATGATGATGAGCCTGGCCGATTACTTCGCTTTTTCAGGAGCCATTGAACCCAAACTGGAATGGTTTTTCAGAATAATAAGTATCCTATTATCGTTGCCTGTTTTATTTTATTCGGCCACCGAATTTTTTGTTTCGGCCTGGAGAGGACTAAA
>JBJXDS010000058.1:0-14752 GCA_046154525.1 Bacteroidia bacterium | reverse complement strand
CTACACCTCAGGGCCAAAAAGATTTATTTCCTGAAACCGCCTCAGATTCTACCAATGCATTTAAAAGAGCAAAAATTTCATTCCACACCATTGACCAAACTTTTTCGAGTACCGACAAAAAATATATTCCTGATCATTTAACAGGTGCAGATCAATCGCATCCTTTTGTAAGAACTTGGGGCTTGAAAGAAGTGTTTCCTCAATATAATATCCCGATGCAACAAATAAATCAGCTAACTACATTAGACTTGGTTTATTATCCTAAAAAACGCGGAGCATATAATTATAATCCTTCTTCTATTGATTTCAATCCCGATGGAACCTTTAGTAAACCGAGTGAGAACTGGGGTGGGATAGCTCGTAAAATTGAAACAAACGATTTTGAAGCAGCTAATATTGATTATATTGAATTTTGGATGATGGACCCCTTTTGTATGGAAGAGATAAAGGGAGCTAGTAATAATAAGGGCCAACTTTATATCAACATTGGGAGTCTATCGGAAGACCTTAATGCTGATAACCGCCGAGCAGTTGAAAATGGTTTACCTACCGATGGTTCAGGAATTGGTCTTGACAGTACACGTTATGGTTGGATACCTCAAACTGCACCTCAGATTCAGGCATTTGATAATAACGCTTCATCGAGGCCAAATCAGGATAAAGGATTAGACGGACTAAATGATAACGAGGAACGGACTTTTTTTAAAGGGTATATCGATGCCTTAAAGAATAATTATGGTGCCAATAGCGAAATAGTTCGACAGGCTGAAAACGACCCAAGTTCTGACAACTATAAACATTATTTGGACAATAGCCATACCGCCATAAAACAAAGTATTTTAGGCCGATATGAAAATTATAATGGAATGGAAGGAAACTCAACTCTGGCCACATTGTCTACAGGGCAGCCATTATCAGCTAGTATTTTTCCAGATGATGAAGACCTGAACCGCGATCAATCCATGAACTTTAACGAGGAATATTTTCAATATAAAATTGATATAGGCCGCGATGCATTTAAGGTAGGTTCTAATTACGTAACTGATTCAATTGTTACCGTTCCTAACTATATGGACGCAAGCGAAGCACCAAAAACTGTTACATGGTTCCAATTTAAAGTACCCATTCGCCAATATGAAAAAAAAGTAGGTGGCATTCAGGATTTCAAATCCATACGGTTTATGCGCTTATTTTTAAAAGGGTTTGACGACAGTGTAGTTTGCAGGTTTGGACAAATGCAACTGGTTAGGGCCGACTGGCGCAGGTATTTAAAAAATCTAAATTTTCCTCCTGGGGTTGGGCCTAACCTTGATCCAAATGACCTAACAGAATTTACAATTTCGGCAGTTAACATCGAAAAAAATAGCCAGAGGGTGCCGGTACCTTACGTGGTTCCTCCAGGCATAGTGCGTGAAACTGATCCTACACAACAAAATAATGTTCAAATGAACGAACAGGCTTTATCACTTAGGGCTTGTAAATTAAAAAAAGGCGATTCTAGAGCTGCATACAAAACCCTCAATTTTGATATAAGAAATTATAAAAATTTAAAAATGTATGTACACGCTGAGGGTGAAAACCTAAGCGATGGCGATGTTAGGGCTTTTATAAGGATAGGAACTGACCTTGAAAGGAATTATTACCAGTTAGAAATCCCCTTAAAAATGACACTACCAGGCAGCAGTTCTGCTCCATTAGTTTGGCCTGAGGCCAATGAATTAAATATTGCTTTGGAAGAGTTTCAAGCAGTAAAGCTTGAAAGAAATAATGTAACTACCGATATTACTGCCTACTTCGAAAAAACATTGGCCAATGGAAACATTATTTCGGTAGTGGGGCAGCCTGACCTAAGCAATGTAAGAACTATAATGCTAGGTATAAAAAACCCAATTGATGTAAAAAATGGAAAAACCGAAATATGCCCGGAGGTTTGGTTCAATGAACTAAGACTGGAAGATTTTGTAAACAATGGAGGGTATGCTGCCAATGCACGCATAGTGGCCAACCTGGCCGATTTTGGAAAACTAAATCTTACGGGAAGTTACCAATCTATTGGTTTTGGAGGGGTGGATAAACGCCTTAACCAACGTAATTTAAACGAAACTATAACCTATGATATACAATCGAGTTTTGAGTTAGGAAAATTTTTTCCGGTGCGAAGTGGAATTACCATACCAATGTTCATCGGGTATAATGAAAACAGGATAAATCCAAAATACAATCCTCTTAACCCCGATGTGTTATTAAAAACGGCTATTAAATCAGCACAAAGCGATGAAGCTAAAAAAATCATCAAAGAAAACGCCCAGGATTTTACCTCCAAATACAGTATCAATTTTACAAATGTTAAAAAGAATAAGATTGGGGGTGGCAAAGCCCACATTTATGATATTGAAAATTTTAATGTGAGCTATAGTTATCAAAAACTATTCCGCCGCAACCAAATAATTCAGGAGAACCTGGTTGAAACCTATAGGGCAAGCCTGGGGTATAATTTTATGAAAGCCCCCAAGCCATGGAAACCTTTCAAAAAAATTAAAAGAAAATCATTGGCTCCCATTACAGGATTTGGATTGTATTTTTTACCGCAAAGTATAACCATGCGTTTTGATGTGGATAGAAGATATTCTGAAATGCAAAATAGGAATAATGATAATTTTAAGGCCATTGTTCCCAAATTATTTGACAAAACATTCATGCTGACACGCGTGTATGGAGTTAATTATAATTTAACAAACAATATTAAATTTGATTACAATGCCACACTTAATGCCAGGGTAGAAGAGCCAACCGGTGCGCTTGACACCAAAGAAAAAAGGGATGAGGTGTTGGATAATTTTAAAGGTATGGGCAAGCCAAATGATTTTAACCAGGTTATTAATATTACCTATAACCTCCCTATAAATAAAATAAAAAGGCTGAATTGGATCACCATTTCGGGCCGATATACTGGCAGTTATAACTGGCGAACTGCTCCATTGGCTGCACCAATAATTGGTAACACAATTCAAAATTCGCAAACCTTAAGTGGAAATGGACAACTAAATTTTTCTTCATTCTACAGCAAATTCCCTTTGCTTAAAAAGGCTAATATGCCAAAGGTTCCCAAATCAAAAAAGAAAAAATTTGATGATGATGAAGATTCCCCAAAGAAAAAGGAAGAAACCAAGAAAAAAGATTTAGAAATTTCGTCGGCAGTACGTTTTACACTCAAATTTTTAACCATGTTAAAACAGGTTCAGTTGGATGTGAGTTCGGTTAATGGTACCTCATTACCGGGTTATAAGCAGTCGATTGATTATTTAGGATTGAGCAACAAATATAAAACACCTGGTATTGCTTTTATTGCAGGTTTTCAAGACCCTGATATCCGATACAAATTGGCAAAGGGCAATCATTTATCAGTTAACCCGATGCAAATAAATAGGTTTACACAATTAGAAGGATTGGATATAAAAGGCAGTGGAACACTTGAGCCTTTTGATGGTTTTAGAATTAACTTAAATTTTGAGAGAAGATTTTCGCTTACTACTTCCAGCACATTTAAATTTGATCCTATTGTGGATGACTTTGTGGATCAGGGTTATTTGGAAGCAGGGATGTTTAGCATATCTACTATTACATGGAAAACTGCCTTTGAAAAATACAACGATAAATTTCAATCAGACGCCTATGATCAGTTTCAAAAAAACAGACGAGTAATGGCAAATAAAGTTCAAGCCGAAGAATTGAATTCAGATGTTTGGATTTCCAAAGGGTATTCCAGTTCCATAGGCGTTATTGACCCTATTTCACGTTTCCCAATGGGTGTGGATAGCAATCATCAGGATGTGCTCATGTATGCATTTTTGGCCGCATACCAAGGTAAGGATGCCGGCACCTATAAAACCGATCGCTTCCCTATGATTCCTTTACCTTCCTGGCGTATTTCCTGGAATGGATTGAGCAACATGGCGTTTATTAAAAAAGTATTTTCAAATATTACTATAAGTCATGCATATAGTTCAAATACTGCTATTGGTAATTTTAACACTAACGTAAACTATGGTCGTGATACCTTGACCAAAGGAAAAAACCTTACTCCAAAATATCAATACACAACCTTGAGTATAATGGAACGGTTAAGTCCATTATTTAAAATAGATGCAACTATGAAAAACGGACTTACTTTTAATTTTGAATTAAAAACCGACCGCTCCTTAAATTTGACCACGAGTTATAAAATAAATGAAATTCATAATAAAGAATATGTGGTAGGGGCAGGATTTCGAAAGGCAGGTCTTATTTTGCCTTTTAAAATTAACGGGCGAAAACCCATGTTAAAAAATGATTTGGATTTCAGAATGGATTTTTCAATACGTGATGGGTATACCATTACACGTGATATCAATTCAAACACGCCATCAACACCCAATGCTGGGATGAGGTCAATATCAATAAGACCAACCTTAAATTATAATATTACTGAAAATCTAAATTTCAGAGCCTTTTATAACCGGAATGTAAACCAACCTCGAACCACTCAATCCTTCAATACGGCATTAACAAATTTTGGAATTTCATTAAGATATACCCTTCAATAAACTTAATAAGAAAATATTTCCTTATTAATAGCTAATTTCATTTCTATAAATATTGTCTTACTTTTGATAAAATAATGAAACGGTTTTTTACTTTCCTGAAATGGATATTTATTATTTCGATACTTTTTGTAGGCCATGCCTATTTAACCGGCAATACCCATATATTTAAAACCCTTAACAGTACCATACTTAAAGGAAGGTTAGGCCCGTCGTTAGATACAAAAAAACTATTTCCAACTCGAATTATTAAAATTGGTAAAGTTCAACCTTGGGCCGAAGATTCGATGTTGGGTAAACTACATATGTTAGATGACGATTATAAACAAATAACAAAATATCAAACTCTTGCCTTTTTAGTAATACAACACAACAAAATAATTCATGAGGAATATTGGGCTGGATATGGTTCGGGTTCCAATACCAATTCGTGGAGTGTAGCCAAGTCCATTTTGTCAATACTCACAGGTTGCGCTATTAAAGAAGGAAAAATTAAAAGTGTGGAACAGGAAGTAGGTGATTTTTTGCCCGAATATAAAAACACAGGTCTAAAAATAAAACATCTTTTAACCATGAGTTCGGGTATTAATTTTAAAGAGCAATACATGAACCCTTATGGTTATACAGCCAAAGCCCTTTATGGAACCGATTTAAAAAACCTAAATAATAAATACAGAGTAAATAATATACCCGGCAAGCACTTCATTTACCTTAGTGGAAATAGCCAAGTACTAACATTTGTTTTAAATAAAGCCACCGGCAAAAATGTGAGTGACTATGCCTCTGAAAAACTTTGGCGAAAAATAGGAGCAGAGCACCCTGCATATTGGAGCCTCGACAAGGCTAACGGTGATGAAAAAGGGTTCTGCTGTTTTCATAGCAATGCACGCGATTTTGCCAAAATTGGTCAGCTGATGTTGCAAAAAGGAATTTGGGGTAGCGACACCATTCTGCCCTACTGGTATTTTAAAAAATCAATAAGTTTAGCCCCTACGCTTCAATTGGATGGAAAACCTAACGATCTTTATGGCTATAATTGGTGGATAATAAAGTATAAAAGTTTGGATATTTATTATGCCCGTGGAATTAACGGACAATATATCATTAACATCCCTGCCAAAGATATGGTGGTGGTAAGGCTTGGTAGAAAGCGAAACGAAACCAAAATAAATGGCCACCCTCAGGATTTTTATATGTATGTAGATGCTGCTTTGGGTTTGGTGCAATAAATTTTAGCAAGGAGGATGGCAGTTAAGTGATTTATTTTTTTTCAGTATCTACTTCGTCTCTGCGGTAAGCCCCTTTACCAGCATTGGCCATATCTTTTATCCAATTTTTGCTAATATTGGCCAGTATCAAATCTAAAACTATTTTGCAGCCAATAAGTACTATTAAATACCCCATCATACCCTGCCCAAAAAAAATTCCCCATCCACCCAAAATAACCATAAACTGCTGAACAAAAATGCGGGGATAGGGTTCAAAAAAAACATCATCGGGTAATTGGGTTTCTATTTCAGGATTCCAAAATAAATCGGAAATGAGCAAACTTAGTTTGGTTATAAAAATAATGGCCATGGCATATTTATAATCTCCGGTAAATAACAGCCCAAAGGATTGAATTAAGTTTTGATTGGTAAACCCACCAAAAATCATCATTTGCACAAATACAAAAAAACCAAAATGAAAAATAAAAAAAGGAATAAGCCCCAGCCCTTTTACACCTGTGTTAGTTCTTATCACCACTAAAGCAGCCGGATTATTATGGTTCATAATATACAACGCCGCCATTTTAAAAACTTGAAGAATGCCTACCAAAATAGTTTCGGCCACATAAAATAAAATAATAATCATAGCTTGCCAGTCTAAAAAAAGAACCCCGTAAAGTGGAACTAAATTTATAAGGAGTAAAGCAAGATTTTTGGAGGTGAGGTATTTTTTCATAAATTATTCTATGCAATACTTTAAAGGAACTATAAAGTAAACTTTAATAGGTTTTGCATCTTTGGTTACAGGTTCCCAATCGGGCAATGAAGAAACAACCCGAATAGATTCAGATTTTAAATCCTTTACTATTTTTTTGTCATACCCGTTATTTTCAACTTTTTTTATTTTTACATTAGTTATTTTACCTACTTCATCAACAGTAAATTTCACAAATATTCTTACGAAGGAATCGCTACACTCTTTTTCCTTAAACGTAGAATCAAAACCCTGTGTAATTTTATTACTTGAATCATTTTTTGTGGATTGTGAAAATCCATGAAAAGAAGTGAGAAGACAAACGATTAACAGATATTTGTGTTTGTTTAATTTAAGTTTCATAATTTAATTAATCGCTTAGTTTTAAGGAAACCTAGGAAACTTCTTAAAATCCGGGTCGCGTTTTTCAAGGAACGCATTTTTACCTTCCTGGGCTTCTTCCATCAGGTAAAACATAAGGGTGGCATCACCTGCAAATTCCATCAAACCCCTTTGCCCATCAAGCTCGGCATTCAATCCTCGTTTTATCATCCGCAATGCCATGGGGCTGCGTTGCATCATTATTTGGCACCATTCCACCGTTTCATCTTCTAATTGTTCCAAAGGAACTACCTTGTTTACCATGCCCATATCTTCGGCTTCTTTGGCGGTGTATTGCTTGCATAAGAACCAAATCTCACGGGCCTTTTTCTGGCCTACATGCCTGGCTAAATAACTGCTTCCAAATCCTGCATCAAAACTACCAACCTTGGGGCCGGTTTGGCCAAACATTGCATTTTCTGAAGCAATGGTTAAATCACAAACCACATGCAGCACATGGCCGCCACCAATGGCATAGCCGTTTACCATAGCAATTACCGGTTTAGGGATTTCCCTTATTTTTTTATGAAGGTCTAAAATATTCAAACGGGGAACTCCGTCTTCACCAATATAGCCACCAATACCTTTTACATTTTGGTCGCCGCCGCTGCAAAAGGCTTTATCGCCAACACCTGTAAACACAATGACAAAAACATCCTGTGCTTCCCGGCAATACTCCATCGCGTCTATCATTTCTTTGGTAGTTTCCGGTCTGAATGCATTGTAAACCTCAGGGCGGTTGATACTGATTTTTGCTATTCCTTCAAAAAATTCAAATTTGATGTCGGAATAGATTTTTATAGGTTTCCAGGTTCTGGTTTGCATTTATTATTTATTAAATTTTTTATCGCAGTCCTGTCATGCTGAGGTACGAAGCATCTTTACTTTAATAAAGAGTTACTTCGTACCTAAGCATGACAAAATCATCATATTTTTAAATTTTTAAATTGCTTATAAAACTCTACCGTGCCTTCGGGTTCTGTAAATACTTCCAAAATTCCGGGCCTGGTTTTGTTATTACAAAATATTTCAAATTCCGATTGCAAAGAAACAAAATCATTGGCTTTATAATATTCAAAACCAAATTCTTTGGCCAAAAGTTCACATTTGCGGGTGGAATGGGTTGCAAAATATTCTTCCCTCTCATGCAAATCATGCGGTCCATCTATCAATCTGAAAATCCCACCGCCACCGTTATTCAGCACTATTATTTTAAAGTTCGGTTTAATGTATTGATTCCACAAACCGTTTATATCATAAAAAAATGAGATATCACCAGTTAACAGAAATGTTAACTTTCCATTAATAATCGAAGTTCCGGCTGCTGTAGAAGTACTTCCGTCAATTCCACTGGTACCACGGTTTCCATAAACTTTCATGTCTTTTAATTTTCCGGCTAAAAAGCTAACAAATCGAATGGGCATAGAGTTGGCCACATGCAAAAAACTTTGTTTTGGCAAATTTTCCAGAATCATGTTGCTTGCTGAAAACTCATTAAAGCTAGGATTTTTAAAAAGATTAACCATCGAAGTTTCCATCGTTTCAGAAACTTTTAACCATTGTTTATTATACCCATTATCCAAATGACCCGCTGCCTTTGCAAGCCATTCTAAAAATATATAATCATCCGATTCTATTTCTGTTGGGTTACTTTCAAACGGATTGGCGATGGTATGATTGTTTGTTACATGCCAATGCTCCTTGGGTTTGTATTGCCTTATAAATTTTTTAAAGCCTTTGGAAACTGTAAATTTTCCAATGGTAATAAGTAAATCAGGTTTAAGGGTTTGTTTTAAATCATCATCGGCTAAAGTGCAAATGGCATCCCAATTAGTAACCGTTTGTGAAGCATGCAAACCACTTATAATATCGGCAAGAATTACTATTTTTCCTTCCGATATCAGGGATTCAAACTTTTCTTTAAACCGTTCACCAAAAGCATCGGCTCCAGCCAAGAGCATAATTTTTTTATACTCCAGTTCACCGGGGATATGGTTGGGCGAAAAAGAAAAATGCTCTGCAACAGGTTCTAATTTATCATAAATGAATTCCTCATTCTTGGCTTCATACAACGGTTCCGCCAAAGGAACATTTAGATGCACCGGCCCTTTTTTAGGATAGGAACATAAGCCAATGGTTTCATTAATATTAAAAACAGGATTTAGCGGATTGTAGGTAAACGACCCCAAAATATGTTTTTCAAAAATATTGGTTTGCCTTATACATTGCCCGTCCCATTGGTCTATCCATTCAGGTGGACGATCGGCGGTAATTATTAGTAAAGGAATTTGGGAATAATAGGCTTCGGCAGTAGCCGGATATAAATTTAGAACCGCTGTACCCGAAGTGCACACTATCGCAACGGGTTTGTTCAAAGCTACTGCCATTCCCAAAGCGGTAAATGCTGCCGAACGTTCATCCACCAAAGAGTAACATTGAATATCTGGATGGCGGGAAAAGGAAAGTGTTAAGGGGGCATTTCGGCTTCCGGGACATAGTATCACATGCCTTATGCCATTATTTACAACGTGGCTAACGAGTGTATTTATTGCTTTTTGCAATGGGTTACAGATATATCATTTCTGAGCCTCAACCACTTTTTGAACCACATAGGAACATAGGCATTTAAGAATTCACATAGTTTTTTTTAAGCCAAATCTATGTGTTAATCTATGTTTCTAACCTCCTATGTGGTTAATTTATGACTATTTTAAAAATTCTTCAACGTTGTGATATTCTAATCCAAAGGCATCACTTACACCTTTGTAAACCACTTTGCCATCAATCACATTCAAGCCCAATTTAAGTTCGTTGTTTTCTTTGCAGGCTTTGTGCCAGCCTTTGTTGGCCAATTGCAAAGCATAAGGAAGTGTGGCATTGGTAAGAGCTAAAGTGGAAGTGTATGGTACAGCACCCGGCATATTGGCCACGCTGTAATGTATCACCCCATCTATCACATACGTTGGGTCGGCATGGGTAGTGGGTTTGGTGGTTTCAAAGCATCCACCCTGATCCACAGCCACATCCACCATCACTGCTCCATCACGGATAGTTTTAAGCATTTCGCGGGTTATTAAATTTGGGGCCTTTGCTCCCGGTATAAGTACAGCACCAATAATTAAATCGGATTTTTGTATAGCTTCCCTAATGTTGTATTCGTTTGAAAAAACTGTATCCACATTGGCAGGCATAATATCATCCAACTGGCGCAAACGTGGAATGGAAATGTCCATAATGGTAACCCTCGCTCCAAATCCGGCAGCCATTTTAGCGGCTTGCGTTCCAACAATTCCTCCTCCTAATACCAAGACATTGGCTGGTTTTACCCCTGGTACACCTCCCAACAAAATTCCACGGCCACCCATTGGTTTTTCCAAATATTTAGCCCCTTGTTGAATGCTCATCCGTCCTGCTACTTCACTCATGGGTACTAAGAGCGGTAAACTTCTGTCCGCTTTTTCTACGGTTTCGTATGCCAAACAAACGGCTCCACTTTTAATCATAGCATGGGTCAGGGGTTCATGGCTGGCAAAGTGAAAATAGGTGAATAGTAATTGGTTTGGTTTTATTAATTTATACTCCGGTTCTATTGGCTCTTTTACCTTAATTATCATTTCGGCTATGGCGTAAGTTTCTTCTATAGTTGGAAGAATGGATGCCCCCGCTTTTACATACTCATCATCCACAAACCCACTACCTACACCGGCCGTAGATTGTACATAAATTGTATGGCCATTTTTTTTGAACTCAGCAACACCCGCAGGGGTTAATGCCACACGGTTTTCGTTGTTTTTAATTTCCTTTGGAACGCCTATTATCATGGTATTTTTTGCTTAAAATATTGGGCTGCAAAAATATATAAATTATCAGGAATGCCGATATGAAAGATTCATTAGATTTGAATCAAATTATTTTTATCAAGTTCATTAGCAAAAGATATTTTCGAAAATGATAAGTAAAATAAATATCAATGAAAAACTCACCCTGTTCAATGACCATTGGAACCCAAGAATAGTAGGTGAACTGAACGGCCAACATGTAAAATTGGCCAAACTTAAGGGCGAATTTATCTGGCATAAGCACGACGAGGAGGACGAATTGTTTTATGTGTTGGTAGGAAAATTCAAAATGGAATTTAGAGATAAAACGATTGAACTATACCAGGGTGAATTTTTGATAGTTCCTAAAGGGGTAGAACATCGTCCGGTAGCTGAGGAAGAAGTTTCCATTATGCTGTTTGAACCGGCAAGCACCTTAAATACAGGAGACCAAAAAGGGGAACTGACAAGGGAAAAATTAGAAAGTATTTGACAAAATTTTGAATATTTTTTTTGTAATCTTTGTTGAGAATTTAGAACTACTATGAAAATTAATAAATCATTTACCCTAATCGTTAGCATCTCTTTGTTTTTTACAATTTTTTTAACAGAATGTAAAAAAGACGACCCTGATAAAAAAGCTGCTTTTGCACACGATTTATTGTCGGGAGATAAATTCGATAAACTTATTGTAGAAGTGCAATACATGGCAGGTTCCCAACCAACAACGGGAACATTAGATAATCTTAAAACTTTTTTGGAACAACGCCTGAACAAAACCGGAGGAATAACTTTTGTAGAAACTGCCATTGCCGCACAGGGAAAAGCAACTTACTCGTTTGCAGATATTCAGGCCATAGAAAAAGCCAATAAAGCCCAAAGCGGAAATGGGAGTACATTAACAACCTATTTTCTTTTTGTTGATGGAGATTATTCCGAAAATAGCGGAAGTTCAAAAATTCTGGGCATTGCCTACGGCACATCGTCCATGGCTATTTTTGAAAAAACAATTAAAGAATTTTCGGGAGGAATAGGAAAACCATCAGCCACCACGTTGGAAACCACTGTAATAAACCATGAGTTTGGCCATACACTGGGGTTAGTAAATAATGGAACCGATATGGCAACTTCCCATCAGGACGAGCCGAATGGTAAACATTGCAATAACAAAGATTGCCTGATGTATTATACCGCCGAAACCAGCGATATTATTGGCAACCTATTAGGAAATAATATTCCCGGGCTGGATGCCAATTGTATCAACGATTTAAAAGCTAACGGTGGTAAATAAAACTTAATTAAGAACAATAAAAGGCATTCGCCAATTCCCTGACTCATTAATTATTTCAACCAGATAGTTGCCGTTTGTAAGACCTGAAACATCGGTTACTGATTTTCCATTTTTCACTTGTATTTTTTCTTCCCTGACAAGTATTCCGTTGGTTCCAATAATTTTCAAAGTAGCCTCATTCCCTATAAAACTGCTCAATTCCAAATTAAGTGTGTATTTGGCTGGTACAGGCCAGGCTTTGAATACCGAACCATAAAACTGTTTAATAGCACTGGGGTAAAATTCCCAGGCCACATCATCTATCATCAGCATGGAACCTACCATTGCCCCCGTCTGATTGCCTTCTAAATCGCTTGCAGCAAAAGCCAATACCACCGAATCGGCCCGTTTGGTTTTTCCATCATAGGTCAATATTATTTCTTTGTAAGTCCAGTTAGAGGCAGCCGTTAATTTTAAAAGTTTTTTTTCCAAAATTTCAGCAGAATCACCTTTTGGATCCCATTTATTAGTCCACACTCCTGCTAATCCTGAGTCTCCGCCAACGGGTGTGTATTTATACCAAAAAGAAACTTTTTTAGGATTATTGCTAAGCACCGGCGTCCCTCCTTTTGGGCCACCTTCACCACCTACTTTGCCGTTGGTAACAAACCCTGTATTTTGACCAAAGCCTGCAGCGGCAGTAGTAATTTTTACAGAATATGTTCCACCATGTTTGTCGGTAGATTTCACCACATTGGGCGAACTTCCGGCACCTAAAAAACTATTGGAACTAAGCCAGTCATCGGCCTCCTCTGATTTTACATCCTGCCAGTTTTCAAAACTATGATTCGGCAATTTTTTGGTGGCACCTGTTAAAAACAAGCTGTCCAATTGCAAATAACTACCGGGCATTAATTTCCCATCAGGATTACCACTAAACATTATCATGGCAATGGAATCAGGCGTTGATGAATTAAAAAAAGTAACTTCGCTACAAATGCGGGTATAACTGCTATGAGTTCCTGTTATATTTAATCCCGCGACCCCAATAACGCCACCGGCTTTTTTAAAAAATAATATTATCATACCTGTATCAATGGCGCTATATTGAGATTTATAAAACAATCCAAAACTATCTGGTCTTTGGTCGAATGGATATCCTCCGGTCAATCCACCCTGAGCCGGATTTCCAAGAAAAAGTCCACCAAATAAGGTATCCATCCCCACAGCAACATTGGTCATCCTTGCAGCATATGTGCCGCTTTTAGAATCCGTTACCCGGGTAACATTGGCTGATAAACCCGCTACAAATAAATTTAAATTCGTAGATGCATAAATAGCAGGGTTGCTGTAAAAAAATTTGTTGGTCCATTTTTCAAAACCTGCGTTTGTCAGTGTTTGAGCTCTAGTAATTGAAACTAAACCTACTAAACTTAAAAGTAAAATCGTTTTTTTCATTGCTAAAAGTTTTAAAATTTTTAAAAAATAAATCTGGCTCCTAACCTAACATCGCGGCCAAATGAAAATCCTGAAAAGGTGTTATAATTATCCTCCGATTTAATATCATTAATTTGTTTACTACGGTTATATTGTATTACATTAGAAGAAATAAACCCTGTAAATTTATCAGTAAAATTATAATTTATCCCAGCCACACCGCCTAAAGTAAAACCGGTAGTTTTAGAATCGGTGGTAGATTTCATCTGGTTGGATATTTGTTCATATTCACTTGTTCCCTTAAAAAATTGACCGGCTAATCTTACTCCTGTAAAAAACTCATAATCATCGCAAGGGTCATCGCAATAGCGAAGCAAGGCCAAACTTGGGTACAAGGAACGTTCGCTAAACGAATTATTAAATGAGGAATTGTTGTTTTGCGAATTATAAAACCCAAACCCAAAAGAAGGGACAAATGTATATTGAGAATTTAACCCTATCCATGCTTGTGGTGAAATGATAAATGAGGAAGATTTATTTTCATTATCAGTCGCAATACTATTATTATTTGAATTCCAGTTAAAACCTAAATCAAGGCCTGCCGAGAAAGTTGGATAATCCGTTGTGTCTGGAATTTGTTGAGCAAACACACTACCTGAAAAAATTAAAGCCAATGGTAATACAATTTTTAGTTTCATAATTTTTTACGTTTTAGAAATCAAACTTAATAATCTTTTTTAAAAAACTCACTATTTTTTAGTTTTCTAAAATTATAAGTTGTTTACTATTTTTGATGAATGCTTGAAAAATTTCTTTCCCCAAATTTAATTGACAGAAAAATAAATGTTTCCCTTCTGATATTAAGAGTAATATCAGGCTTGGTAATGATACCACATGGGTATAAAAAGCTGATAAGTTTTAGCGAAAAGTCGGGCGACTTTATGAATTTTTTAGGATTGAGTGGCGAAATATCATTGGCCCTGTTAATTGGTGCCGAGTTTTTTTGTGCTATACTTTTAGTAGCCGGATTGTTCAGCCGTTTTGCTCTAATACCCTTGGTTGTAGCTATGTTTGTTGCGGCTTTTGATGCCCATAGCGGTGAAATATTTGGCGATGGCGAGACTTCCTTTCTTTACCTGGCTTGTTATATTTCACTATTAATTTCAGGCCCCGGCAAATGGAGTTTGGATTATTTGCTTTTTGGAAAGAAAAATTAAGTTTTTATCTAAAGTGGGAATGATGCAAGTTATTTCGGAAATTCTGTAATGTAAATTTTTTAAGGTTTTTAAACTTTGTAAAATAAC
>JBJXDS010000057.1:0-20979 GCA_046154525.1 Bacteroidia bacterium | reverse complement strand
CGTTGTAATACAAATTGGCGCCTTGCAAATACACGGTTACCTTTTGCAGTTTGGAGGTATAGGTCTTTGGCGATTGGGCTAAAGTTGAGAAACCAAAACTTAATAAAATTAGTAAAACATGCGATTTTCGTTGTTTAAAGATTTTGAATGATAGGTTCATGGTGTTTTTATTTTTTAAATGTTTAGAAGGTAGATGTCATTTATTTTAAAATTCCATAAACGCTTGAAAAAAAATATAATCTTTGCCAAAAATGACGTTGAAAATAAACCAACAACCCGACGAAGAACTGGTAATTCATTACCGGGCAAGCGGCGATAAAATGGTTGTTGGTGAACTTTTTAAAAGGCATTCGTTAATGTGTTTTGCGGTTTGTAATAAATATTTTAAAAATGAAGAACAGGCCGAAGATGCCGCCATGAATATTTTTGAAAAACTGTTTGAGGATTTAAAAAAACATGAGGTCCAAAATTTTAAAAGTTGGCTTCATACAGTTTGCCGAAATTATTGCCTCATGCAAATGCGAAAGCAGGAAATGAAAATAAACAAAAACATGGTGTATCTGGATGATGATACTACCTTTATGGAATTGCAAAATTTTTCGCATCAAGATATTAACGAAACAGATAAGGAACAAAAATTAATAACCCTTGAAAATGCCATTAAGGAACTAAAAGATAAACAGAGGGAGTGCATTGAATTATTTTATTTGCAACAGAAAAGTTATGATGAAATAAGCCAACTTACCGGCTACAGCAACAACGATGTTAAAAGCAGCATACAAAACGGAAAACGAAATTTAAAAATACTATTGAGCAACAAAGACCTAATACTTTGGCTAACACTTATACCATGGACAAGCACACTTGCATAAGCAACGAACTTTGGCTTGGCTACAGCAATAAAACACTGAGCCAAACTGAAACCGACATGATACAAAATCATGCCGAAAGGTGCGAGGTATGTGCCGATATTAAAGAGGGGATAGATGCTTTAAAAAGACCTGCAAGTTTAAATCAAAGGGTTAATACCATCAATTCACAAGTAGATGATTTTTTAAAACCCAAAAGAAATTACACTTTATTTTGGAATTGGAGTGCCGCGGCGGTTTTGGTTTTTGGCATCGGGTTAAGTTGGCTTTGGGTAAATAATTCAAACCAAATTACCGAAACACAAACCGACACCATAAACCTAGCCAATCAAGTGTATAAAAAACCTGGATTGCCAAGCCAAACCAGCCCCATTATTGAAAACCTGAAAAAAGAAGTTCCGTTGGCAAGTAATACCAATCCGCCTTTAAAGCCTGAGGGAAGGTTTGATCGCAGGTCTAACGAGGATTTGTTAGGTAATGAAGCCGAACGAAATTTGGCTGAAAGTATGGATGATGTAGAAAATTTGTACGAGTTTAAAAAATTACCTGATTCTACCCTGTTAGTTATAAAGCCCGATTCAGCAACACGAGGAATCACTTGGGCATTTGGTGATGGTAATGTAAACAAGAGTTATGCAGTCCCTCCCGCCAATGAAACCATAGAATTGGATGAGAAAAAATTAATTACGATAGATTTTGCAATTGTAGAAAATGAAGCTCTTAAAAAGGATAAAAAAATGGAAACCAGCAAACGTAAATCGGCTGCCAATCCTGCCCCCATGAGCAATTCCACAGCTAATACCAATTATAATACTTATAATTGGGCTAAAACAGATTCGACCACTTTGGCCTTGGCCCAAACCGATTACGACCTTAAAAACTACGTTAAATGCCTTGAAAATTTAAAACTCATTACTTCCAATCCTTACTCACCTTATTATGAAGACGGGTTGTTATTAAAAGCCACCACGCTTATAAAACAGAATAAAAACAAAGAGGCTAAAGCGGTTTTAAAAAAGATTATTTCTTTAAATGGGGTTAAAAAGAAAGAGGCCGATGATTTGCTGAGAGGCTTAAATTAGTTTCACAGCTGTTTTCCTTTCATTACCTCCAAATAATAAAAAATATAATTCATTACGGTGCAGTCTGTAATGGGTGCGCTAAACTTTACAATCTTTTTTTAATATGCTGGTCAAGGCTTAACGGTTCATTTTGGGTGGTATTTGTATGTCTCGCATTGAAAGGAAAAAAAGGAATCTTATAACATATTAATAAAGTTATGTAACACTCAAATCTATTAAAACCTTCAACTTTACAAACTAATTTAAACTTGCTTTATTCTTTTGTAGAGCATAACCAATTGATCAACTCAGATCCCACACGTTATATATTCTCAAAAGGCATTGACCATTATTTCACAGGGGTTTATAGTGCCTGGCGATTTGTTATACGCTTTTTTAAAGAGGCATTTAAACCTCCGTTTCATTTTGGTGAAGTTGTTCACCAATGTTACGAAGTAGGTTGTAAATCGCTGCCTTTAATAACGTTAACGGGTTTTGTAACCGGCATAGTTTTTACCAAGCAATCACGCCCGTCATTGGCCGATTTTGGGGCTACATCCTGGTTGCCATCGCTCATTTCCATAGCTATTGTAAGGGCTCTTGGTTCTTTGGTTACCTCCCTTATCTGTTCGGGCAAAGTGGGTTCAAGCATTGGTGCCGAACTAGGTTCGATGAAAGTAACCGAACAAATAGATGCCATGGAAGTATCAGCCATTAACCCTTTTAAATATTTGGTTGTAACACGTGTTTTGGCTACTACTATTACCGTACCAATTCTTGGTTTATATTGCAGTTTTGTGGCCCTTATGGGTTCCTATTTCAATGTCCATGCCCATGAAGACACAAGCATTCGTAGTTTTTTTGAAAATGGATTCGGGTCTATCAGTTTTCTCGATATTTTTTCATCAGTTATTAAGTCCACTATTTTTGGGTTTACAATAGGAATAATTGGGTGTTACAAAGGGTATAATGCTTCAGGTGGTACCCAGGGTGTAGGCCGTGCAGCTAATCAGGCAGTAGTTTTATCTATGTTTATGGTGTTTGTTGAGGAGATTGTTATAGTTCAAATTGCTAATTGGATACGCTACTTTTAACCTAGGATTCATCCCATTTTCGAATCATTATAAAAAATTAAAAATAGAAATCATGAATCCCGCACCGGTAATATCCATAAAAGGTTTATATAAATCATTTGGCGATTTAAACGTTTTGAAAGGTATTGACTTTGATGTATCAAAAGGCGAAAATGTGGTGGTTCTTGGCCGTTCGGGTACAGGTAAGTCTGTATTGATTAAAATTCTTGTGGGATTATTAAAACCTGATCGCGGAACTGTAAATGTTCTTGGCATGGAGGTAGATAAGTTAAATGGAAAGGAACTCGATGCGTTACGATTAAGGGTCGGATTTTCGTTTCAAAATAGTGCTTTGTATGATAGCATGGATGTTCGCCAAAATCTTGAATTTCCATTGGCCATGAATTTAAAACACCTTACCAAAAAAGAAATTAATAAAACAGTAGAAGAAGTTTTGGACGCCGTAGGGTTAAAAGACAAAATGAAACAAATGCCGTCTGAACTTTCCGGCGGGCAGCGAAAACGGATTGGGATTGCCCGCACCCTGATTTTGAAACCCGAGATTATGCTGTATGACGAACCCACTTCAGGACTTGACCCCATTACCAGCAGCGAGATTAATAAATTAATAAATGAGGTACAGGAACAATACCATACAAGTTCCATTATCATTACCCACGACTTAACATGTGCCAAAGAAACAGGCGACCGGATAGCTATGTTGCTGCAAGGAAAATTTTTAAGAATGGGAAAATTTGAAGAAGTGTTTGATACCGACGATAAACAGATTACGAGTTTTTTTAATTACAATTTTATAACATAAATCATGAGCAATTCACCCAATAAGCGCGGTATAATAGTAGGCGTTTTCATTATAGTAGGCCTTTTATTTTTATTGGCAGGAGTGTTAACCATTGGAAACCTGCACGAAACCTTTAAACGAAAAATAAAGGTAACCGTTCTTTTTGATGACGTAAATGGATTACAACCCGGTAATAATGTTTGGTTTTCAGGCGTGAAAATAGGAACCGTGAGTAAACTTAAATTTATGGAAAAATCACAGGTTAGGGTGATAATGAAAATTGATGAAATGGCAGTACCCTATATCCGCAAAGATGCCAAAGTAAAGATAAGCACCGATGGATTTATTGGGAATAAAATACTCGTTATATATGGCGGTACCGAAAAGCAACCGCAGGTAGTAGAAGGGGACACGCTTGGCATAGAAAAAACATTTAGTACCGAAGACATGATGAACACCTTTCAGGAAAATAACAAGAATTTTTTGGTGATAAGTGATAACCTAAAAATGATAAGTATAAAGCTGGCGAATGGCGAGGGAAGTATTGGCAAATTATTGAAAGATGAAACCTTATACAATAGCATAGCAGCAACTACTGCATCATTGCAGCAAGCCAGCACCAATGCCAAACAAATGATTACCACCCTTTCAGTATTTAGTGCCAAACTTAATAACAAAGGAACACTTGCCAACCAATTGGTAACCGATACCGTGGTATTTAATTCTTTAAAAAGATCGGTAGTGCAAATACAGAATATTTCAGATACAGCCAAACAATTAATGAGCAATTTAAAGCTTGCAAGTACCAATTCAAAAAGCCCGTTAGGGGTTTTACTTCATGATGAACAGACAGGTGCTGAATTAAAATCAGCCATCACCAATTTAGAAAGCAGTTCAAAAAAACTGGATGAAGATTTGGAGGCCCTTCAACACAATTTTTTACTTAGAAAATATTTTAAGAAAAAAGCGAAAAAGGACGCCAAGTAGTCCAGCCTAAAAAAGCCAAAGCGGTTTTAAAAAAAATTATTTGGTAAAATGGGGTTAAATAATTAGCAACCGAAGGGTTACTAAAGAGTTTTGAAATAACTTAAGATTTTATTCCTTTACAAACCGTTCGCCAATGAAACCCTTATCCGTGGCTATCAAAATAAAGTAAAGCCCTTTTGAAAAATGACCCAAATTAAATTCGCAACAATCCGGGGTACTGTTGCTTTTTTCGAAAAGCAATTTTCCCAAAGCATTATACACCTTGATATTTTTAATTTCAAGGTTCGGTTGAGCCTTTATATAAATCTGTCCTTTGGAAGGATTTGGAAATATTTTTACAACCTTATCAAGATTTAGATTAGTTACACTTAGGTCGGAGGTAATTGTAAAATTCCACTCGGTATTGGTCATTAGCCCTTTGTGTTCATTATTGTCCGTATCCAAAAATGTACCTTTGGGGAAGGTAACATTTACCGCTTTACCCAACCCAAATTCACCCGGGGTCACCAGTATCCGGTTTCCGTCTATAACCACACTGTCGCTGTTGACATTTATTTTTTGGGTTTCACTAGCATTTTCAAAAATGCCGATACTTCCGGTTCCTTTTTTCACGGGCTCACTAAAATAAATAATGAGCTGCGATGTTGGCTGAATTTTTACAGAATTATCGGGCGGCTCTAACCGTGTGGTAAACGGTACTAACAATTTTGGGTTAATTTTAATATTAGTTTTCCAGGCTCCCCTCCCAAAGGTGGCTGCATACAACATGCGATCTTTGTAATTAATATCCAAATCGGTTACAACCACATTGGGCATATTGGCATTCAAAATTTCCCAATCTACCATGGAGGTGTCTTTATAAAAAGTTCCAACATCGGTTCCAATAAACAAACCTTCATACGATTGAATATCATATTCAATACAGTTAATGGCTACATTGGGCAAATTAAATGTGAGATTGGTGATTCGGTCGTTTCCGGTAACTAATGTGTTTATTCTAATAACTTTTGAAGTAGCCACATAGTTGGAGTTGGTGTAATAAAAAACATCGGGGTTTCGTGGATGTATTTTTATGCAACTTACTGGATTGGAAGATGTGGTTATCAAATTCCATTTGCCCCCACCATTCGTGGTTTTATAAATTTTATAATAATCGGATGCATAAATAATATTTGAATTGGTGGGTGACACCTCCACATGTTGTACATAATTAGGCCGCCAAATACTGTCTGATATTGGCGTCCAGGTATTGCCCCTATCCAATGATTTATAAATTGCCTTAAATCCTGCATACATTATTTTATTATCATTAGGGTCCAAGGTATAGGGGGCCACCCAAGCTCCTTTGGGTTTATCTTTTATATTATCCGAAATGGTGGTTTGGCCGTTTTCATCAAACCTGTAAAGTCTTCCATAGGCATAACTGGTATACATTATATTTGGTTCTTTTGGGTCAATAATACATTCCATACCATCTCCCCCACTCACTTCGTACCATTTATCGCCCCGCCTTACCCTAGCCCCGTTATCCTGGGTTCCGGCCAACACTATGTTGGTATCACTTTCAGTTATGGCAATTTTATAAAACTGGGTTATGCCCAAGCCTTCTGAGATATCGGTCCACGAATCCCCATTATTTTTAGTGTAATAAATTCCCCCGTCGTTACAGTCGAACAAATACCCGTTCAAAGGATTGTATGAAAAAAGGTGTTTATCGGCATGGATGGTTTGAATACCATTGGGGTTTTGTGATTTACTGCCCGTCCACATCGTATTTAATTTAAAACTGTCAGAACCATTTATGGATTTCCATGTATTTACCCCACCCACAAATACCAAATTTTCATCCTTGGGCGAAATGGAAAAAGCAAGGTCGTACCACCCTTGACCCCTTTTGGTTTTTCCATCGTGGGCACTGCTCAGTATATTTATTTTATTGGTATCGTATTTAATAATAAATGTGTTGCCAGTATCTATGGACTGGTGTATCCCGCCAAATTTTCCATCCTTTTTATCAGCCACCAAAAGTTGGACTTTGGCCGGATTGGCCTCCGTAACCCCAATGGTTATTCTCACCGCCAACGATTTTATAAAAGTTTGCTTAAAGTTAGCTCCACCGTTTCCACTTCGATACATTTTAGCATTGCCAAAATAATCGTAGGTGGTGGCATACACAATGTTGGCATTGCCGGGACAAAAAGCAATATCCATAAAATATCCGGTTTGGGTTCGTATCCATGTAATTCCTGCATCGGTGGTTAAATACACCCCATCGGAGGCAGCACACACCAAATGCTTTGAATTTTTAGGATTCATCAAAACCTTGCTTATCAATTTTACATCAAAAATATTCCAGTTTAAACCAGTCGAATTCCAGGTTTGCCCCCCGTCGGCCGACAGTAAAATGCCAATACTTTTGTTATCGCCCTGTGGGCCTCCGGTTAGCCCAAAGAGGCTTCCCTTATCGCCATCGCCTGTGGCAATGTAAATACTATCGGGATAGTTAGGGTTTACAGCAATACTGCTTACCCCCAATACCAAATTAAAATCGGATAGAGGTATCCATGTTTTTCCAAAATCAGTGGTTTTCCAAATACCACCAGCCGGCGAACCCACCCACATGATGTTGGCATCGGTTGGGTGAAAGGCTACACAATTAAGCCTTCCCAATCCATTGTAACCACTGGGCGTAACCGTTGGGCCCAAAAAGCTCCAGTAGGTTTTGAAAGGAGATGCTTTGTACAAAGCCTGTTTTGACATAAACTTTTGCCACTCGGTATAATTAATATCTGCTGGAGGAAACTCACCCGATTGGCCTACCCGTGGTTCCCAAAAATTTTCCCACCGTTTAAACTGGCTGTAACCCTCTCCCTTGCCGGGTGTTTTATCTTTCCAATAATCATTAAAGGCCTTTTGAAAATCGAAAAGTGTAGGATTGTTTGTGGTTATGTTTGCGTTCCAAGGCTGGGCAAATGTTAGCCCTGTTTGGAATAAAATTAAAATTAAAAAAAATGTTTTTTTCAAAAAAAGAGTTAATTAGAAAGCCAAAAGTAAACGAATTGGGACGAAAAATAATAATTAACTTTGGTGAAACCTGTAATATTGCTGAAAAATTAATTTTAAATTTTTAATAAATGAAATGCCGGTGGAAATAAAATCAAACCAAGATCAATTGAAATTGGCATTCCATATGGCCTTAACCTAAAAAACAGAAAATTACATATGAAAATAAAATTTTGTGGCGCCGCCAGAACTGTAACCGGAAGTTCTCATCTCTTAACCCTCGATAATGGTTCTACCATACTTTTAGATTGTGGTTTATACCAAGGGAGGGAAGATGAACTGGATGATTATAATTTAAAATGGGAATTTGATCCTGAAAAAATTGACCTTCTTGTGGTGAGCCATGCGCATATTGATCATATTGGCCGTATCCCAAAATTGGTTAAGGATGGTTTTAAAGGAAACATTGTGTGCACCCATGCCACCCGCGATTTGGCTTCTCTAATGCTATTGGACAGTGCCTCCATTCAAGAAAAAGATGCTCAGTGGGCCAACGAAAAAAATTTAAAAAAAGGAAAGGAGCAGATTAATGAACCGCTTTATACCACTGAGGATGCTAAAATTTGCATGCAACAGTTTTCAAGTTATAACTACAATCGTTGGTTTCATATTTCGGCTGATGTACAGGTGTATTTTGCTGATGCCGGCCATATACTAGGAAGCGCCTCGGTGGTTTTAAAAATTGTACGGGCGGATGGTAGCATCACCCATTTCGGTTTTACAGGCGATGTGGGCCGTTGGAACCGGCCTATTATTAAAGACCCTGAACAAATGATACAGGTGGATTACCTGATAAGCGAAAGCACCTATGGAGGTGAAACACACGACGAATTGCCGGGCGATTTAAATCAATTGCTGGATATTGTTCATACAACTTGTGTTGTGAATCAGGGAAAAGTTATCATTCCGGCATTTAGTGTAGGCCGCACCCAGGAAATAGTGTACATGCTTGACCATTTGGAATCGAAAGGCAGATTGCCAAGGATACCAGTGTATGTAGATAGCCCTTTGGCCGTAAATGCCACCGATATTTTTACCATGCACCATGAGTGTTTTGATAGCGAAATACAAAGATATATGACCTCCAACGATAATCCATTTGGCTTCAACGGGCTTACTTATATCCGCAAAGTGGAAGAATCGAAGGCTCTAAATGTAAAAAACAAGCCTTGTATAATAATAAGTGCGAGTGGAATGGCCAATGCCGGACGCATCCGTCATCATATTTTTAATAATATAGAAGATGCCAACAATACCATTTTAATTGTAGGCTATTGCGCCGAAGGCACTTTGGGTGCAAGACTCCGTGATTTTCCAATTACAGTAAAAATATTTGGAAAAGAACTGAGGGTAAGGGCTACCATTAAAATAATAGATGGATTAAGCGGCCATGCCGACCAGCAGGAAATGCTCAAATTTTTAAGCAATCAAAATCCTCAATTAATTAAAAAAACCTTTTTGGTTCATGGTGAATATACCCGGCAACAAAAAATGAAATATGCCTTTGAAAGTGTAGGTTTTAAAAATGTTTTTATCCCTGAATTGGGGGAAGAGTTTCCTTTGGAATAGGAGGTATTTCGCACAGAGGAACGGAGTTTAGGAGATTTTTTTTCGTACCTCAGTGGCTATGAGCGACACATCTCCTAAATCTCATCTGATCAATTTCTGGTTCACCTTAAACGCAATAAAACTACTGGCCGTTCCGATAATTGCCCCCACCAATACATCGCTTGGATAATGAACCCCTAAATGCATTCGGCTATAGCCTACTGAGCCTGCCCATAAATAAGCTGGCACTGCCACATACCATTTAGGACAGGCCAGTGTAAGATTGGTAGCGGTGGCAAAAGCCAAGGACGTATGCCCCGATGGAAATGAATGGGAACCTGCATGTGTTTTTTTATAAATATCAGGATTTGAAACAAAAGGCCGTTCACGATTTATGGTATATTTTAAACCGAAAGTTAACAGGCTATTTATAGCCAGAGCACCAACCGCACGGTAGGCTTTTTGTTTTCCCTGTGGCAAATATTGGTAGTGCCCCAATCCATAAAACACAATGGGTGTAGCCATGGAAATAGGTATGGCGCTATGGGTTATGCCCAACCAAAGCTTATCATATTTGGTATTTTGAGAATTAATAGATTTTAAAAGCCTCGTGTCAAAATTTTGAGCATTGGTATTTAAAAATGCTATAGAAAGTGTAATCGTTAAAATAAAATTAAACCCTATTTTCATAAAATATAATCGGCAAGATAATTAAATTTTTCAGTCAAATTTCCATTTTGGCAAATGGTGGCATTTTTTATCATTTCACTTTCGGGTTTTAATAATTCTGGTAAAACAAATTTCAGCAAATCATTGCCAAATCCTTCGGAAGCATTGGCCGGTAATTCACTTGGCAGATTTGATACAGCCATTACATCTATACTTTTTTCAGTGAACGGCTCACATTCGCATTGGTTGGCAGCATCCCATCCAAATACAGGGTTTTCAGCATGGGTATCATGAATTGTAATGGGAACCGAACCTTCCACATCACAACTTATATCCCCAATAACTTTTATAGAAAAATCGTTTGATTTGGTATCCTCTTTCGAAAAATGCTGAGGCATAGCACTATCCCAAAACACTCCGTTTATTAAAATAGTGGCTACCGAGCAGTAGGGTTTAAATTTTGACTGATAGGCTGAATGATTATTAAAAAAATGGTCGTGGTTCCAAGGGCTGCCATCTTTTCTTTCATACAGGTCATTTATATCCAATAAGGTGTAAACGATTTCATCAAAAGTTTGGTTTAAAAATTCATCGGGGGTAACTTTTTTAATTTTTAAATCCGTTAATAATTCTTCCACACCTGATGAAACCCTTCCACTGCCTGTAATTACAATTTTGTGTTTCCCTACTTTTAAAATATTAACAATAGAACCAAGAACAACTAACATTTCCTCATAATCGGCACATTCATAGGCGGGTTTAATTTTAAAGGTTCTGTTTTTTAATCCTAAAGCTCTAAGGGTTTCATAAGTTCCAACCAAACCTGCATATCTACCAAATCCCAACACTCTTATGCCATTTGACCGAACCAAACATTCGTAATCAATAAGTCTTATTTTTTTATTAATAATTGCTTTCAGCATTTCACAATTATGAGGTTGTTTTTTTATGGTGTGTGAAAAAAATAAATAGGTTTTGTTAGCTAATAGTTTTTCAATAGGAATTTCTTTTATGCCAAATAAAATATCGCAATCCGATAAATCATCGGAAACTGAAATACCTTCTTTTTTATAGGCATTATCCGTAAAAATTCTATCGGGCGATGATTCCACGGCAATATCTATTTCCGAAAATTGCTTTTTAATTTCAGCACATTGTTGAGGGTTAAAAGCTACCCGTCTATCGGCTGGCTGTTTGAATTCACGAATTAATCCAAGGGTAATCATTGCTGCGAAATTAGGCATTGACAAATATTAAAAATGATATTTAATTGAAATTTAAAAAGCCTGACAGAATTTTTTTGGCCTTACCTTTGTATGTAATAAATTATACCAAATGGGGTTGACCGGATTTGACGGGTTGTGCAATTGGTGTGTAAGCATGTAGAGACTTGTTCCAGTAGCTCTTTAATCAGAAGGTTCAAACCATAAAAGGCGAAAACACTTTCGCAATGGCTGCCTAATCCAGGATTAGCGCACATGTCATCCATCTTCCGGCCTACTCCCTAACTGGCTGGACTCAAGATGGTCGAAACGATAGGGAATCTTAGGGCCATGCCAGCCAACCCAAAAGATTATTATGCAGGTTAAGGCAAAGGTTGGCCATTGGTAAACCGGCTTTTGCACTAAAATTAATTACCGATAAACATGTAGAAAACACAATCAATTCCTTCGCCGGACCGGGGTTCGACTCCCCGCAGCTCCACCAAAAATCAAAAGCCTTGTAATCATTTCAATTACAAGGCTTTTTTTCGCATCTTTTAAGCCCCTTTATTCCTTCATGAATTTATAATGAACAACTCTATTCTTAGTAGAAATTTCCAACAAATACGTTCCACAATTGAAAGTTGATAACTCCAAATTATATGCGTTGGTAAAAATTTCTGAAGGTGATTCAAAAACTTTTTTACCCAACATATCAAAAACCCTAATGTAAACTCCGCCATTAAATTGCGTTCTGTCTATAGAAACCGATAACGATTTAGTGGCCGGATTAGGGAATAATTTTACAGTATTGACTGCACTTAAATCCTCAATACCACTGGTGTTTGAAAAATCAAACATGACAAACTTACGGGTTAATACCTTGTTTACAATAACCCTGGAAATTAATAACAACGGTTCCTTATGCCCATTTTGATACCAGGCATATTCGGTGGTTAATGAGTAGGAATTTATACTTGAATCCCCAATGTAAATAATAGATTTGGTTCTTAGGGTATTGGTTACCGTTTTATTAGGAAGGGTCAATGATCCCCATGCATCCGCTTTAAAGGAATATTTTCCTTTGCCGGTTATGGCTCCAGGGTTAGTAACAGCCGTGAAGGTATCTGTAAAATTATCATTGTAATTGATAGGAAATTTATAATACGTAATGGGGGTTTTAAAGGTTTGATCCACCACGGCTGGTTGCACAAATCCATAATACATTGAAGCTGTACTGCTGTTTTTCCAATAGGTATAAACAATTCCATTATAATCAGTTCGCGCTAATGAAGCTGATGGAAAAAGGCTGGAATAAGGCGTGAAACTTGGCATCACATTGTATCTTTTAAATTTATAAACTGTTTTTAAACCGCTAAAATTCCAGGTAATATTTGCGCCACTATTTCCTTCCGATTTAAGAACCGTATCCATGGCCACAGATATGGAATCACCCAAAACAGGCAAGATGGAGTTGGTTAAAGTTGTTTGTGCTTTGATTGAAGCTGCACTTAAAATTAGAGCGAGTAATATGATTTTTTTCATTCTTGTAATTTTTTCAAATTAAACATTATTTTATCAAACTCAATCCTTCCAAAGCGGATGTATCATTTGGCTGGTTTAACAATACCTTATTGAACAACACTTTTGCCTCCTGCATTCTTCCTAAAAAATAAGAAGTCCAGGCACTCATCAATAATGTATCATAATCAAAAGGGTAAAGATTTAGTGCTACATCTAAATACTTTTTCGCTGTAGTATAATTTTTACGGTAGTAATAAATGAGCCCCAAACTATAATTAGCTTTTGAATTTTTAGGATCCAATTTTAAAATAGAAAAATATGTTTTTTCTACACTAACCCAATCTTCTTTTAAGGAATATGGATTTACAATTCCCCAGAGTGCCTCGGTAGATGAAGGCATAAGTTTGATGCAATTTTTGTAGTTCGCAATCGACTTATCGTTTTTACCTGCCAAATAATTTAACCAACCCAAACGCAGATTAACTTCATAATTATTGTCGCTATAAACCTCTGTCAGGGTTTTAACAGCGTCCTCATAATTCTTATTACTTTCCTGGGTATAGCTTCTACTAAAAGCATCTTGTAATTCCTTTTGAGTTTGGGCCTTTGCTGCGAAAAAGCTGATAAATACGATTAGTAAAACCGGAATTATTCTTTTTAAAAATTGAATTGAAGTGTGCATTTTATAAGATGATTTAAATAATTTGTTTTTATGGTTTGAGAAGTTGTAGGGTTGATGATTTTAAAATAACTGCTTTCACGCTGCTGCATCGTATAGGAAGGTGAAATTTTAAATTTTTTTATAAAAATTGACATGCTGGTTTCTACGGTAAATTTAACAGGTTCAATTGTATTATAGGCCACAATGCCGCCATTTGTAATATAATTTTGATGATTACCATAACTTGCCTTTACCTCGTACCATAGTTTTTTTTGCATTTTTCCGCCTATTTTTTGGGTAAAAACGGATTGATTATTTCCATCATTATTTAACCAGGCCAATGAAGTACTTATATAAAACTTTGTGTTTCCTTTTGGATACCAATGAAAGTTTCCTTCGGTTTGTATTTGAGTTACATTTCCTAAATTTCCCAAGCCTGCCGAAATTCCAAATCCAAAATTTTTCTGTCTTTTAAAAACACTTGCCATGCCAGTAAAGGCTGTATTATTGGAGTTCAAAGTCAATATGCTGAATGGGGTAGTAGGGTCAGTAAAATCTGAGGTAATAAATTGGGCATTTTCCTTAAAGTATCCTATTGAAGCACCAATGCAGATATTTTTTGTGTTTACATAAGTTCCGCCAAGGGTGTATTGGTAATTTTTATTTGAGTAATTTTTGGTTTGTTTTGGAGAAGATTGTGCATCAACAATTCCCTCCGAATTCACTTTAAAATATGAAAAGCTATTAAAAAAACTTAATCGGTTATTGGCTCTGTTTTCTAAATATAAATTAAACAACAACGCATTGTCCTGTGTAGTTTTTTCCGAATAAATTAATTCTTCCTGTTCCTTTGTAACAGGTACAGGAATTTTAAAAATTACTCCGGAAGTAAAGCTCATCGATTTAAAAGAACTTGCAATATCAACAATAGATTGACTTTTATACCCAATTCGGTTCTTCATGCTTTCATTAAAACTAAGGGCCAGTTCATTTGCAGCTTCAGTCCGGTTTGTAAATACCAATGAAAAATATAAATATTCCTGTATTAGCGTATCGGCAGGATTCATTATATGGGCTTTTATGAAATGTATTAAAGCCATTTCATAGTTTTCATTTTCATAATAGGATATACCCAAGCGGGTTCTCAAATAATAAAAATCAATATTGTGTTTTAAAGCAGTTTTTCCTGTTTGCCATAGGCCTTTGTAATCCTTATTTACAAACTGAACATAGCTTGCACTATCAACTTTAGTATAGTTCCAAGTGGTTTGTGCCATTGAATTAAACGATACAAAAACGCTTATAAAAATTAAAATATTTCGCATAGGTATGTTTGGGTTGTATTATTATTTTTGATACTTATCGAAATTAATTTCTCCTCTGCAAAGTTCATTTCAAAACTTCTTTTCTTTGTTTTGAAATTAAAAATATGAGCCTTAGCGGTGGATTTAAATTTAATAAATTTAGGAGAATTCGGGTTATCACATTCCAAACATTCCGAAGTATAATTGGCTTTTGTAAATAAAATAAATGGGGTAAAGAAATCCTGAATAAAACGGGTAATTCCATTATTAAAATGAATAATAGGGTAGCTATCCGTTACCATCAAATTTGCGTAGCAACCTAGCAATATTTTATAATTGGCTAAATAAAAATCAAAGAGCAATGATTTTTTACTTCCTTCAAAATCGTAGCAATAAAACATAATGCCATCATTGGCAAACCATAGCGTTGATTTAGTTTTGGAGCAATATATATAAGTCCGGTTCCATTCATCCGTTAATACTTTCCACTCGATACTGGCTGCTGGTATATTTTTGTTTATTAACTTTATGGTTTTACCCGGCTGTAAATCATAACTTTTTATGAGCAAATCCGAAGTTTCTACATTGCTAATAATTTCTCCTTCTTTAGGTACTTCAAAGGTTTTTAAAAGCGTTTTTCCTTCTGTTTTTTGTAAATAATAAGCAATTGGATAGGCATACGTTTTTTCACCGATTATTGGAGAAAGTTGTAATTGAAAATGAAGATGCGGCTCAGGCGACCTCCCTGAATTGCCGCAGGTTGCAAGCACCATTCCTTTGGTTACATAATCACCAATTGCCACTTTCAAGCTATCTCTTTTTATGTGTGAAAGTTGTGAGAACAAACCGTTCTGATGATTTAGAATTAAGGTATTTCCCCAATTGTTTTTTGAATCAACACTGTTGATTGGGTTTTCTTCTACGCTGTTAATTATATCATAAACAAAGCCATTGTAGGGCGCTACAACCGGTTTATCGTAGCAATAATAATCTTTGCAATCGGTGCCGGGCAATTTATAAGTATTGTTTTTTTCGTCAGTTATCACAAAATCCAGAGCTTTGCTCCAATCTCCCAAATGAGTTAAAGATCCGTCATAACCCTGGCTCACTTTCCATTCGCCCCAAAACGGAAGAGCTATTTTGGCCATATGTGAATTTTGAAATCGTTTGGTGGTTGAAAGATATTTATAAATTGTTTTTTCTGCTGAGTAATATTGTAAGGATACGAGTTTTAAAAACTTTTGCCACCAACGATGTTGCACAAAAAACAAAAATAATATGGTAACCAAACTAAACGAAAGGGTAAACGATTTAAGTTGAAAAACGGCTAATATTTTTCCAAAAGCAATAAGCATGATACATAGAATTGGTGTAAGAATAACGACACTCAAATAACTCCATTTATTGGGAACCAAATAAAAACAGCCTACGGCAATGGCCATAAATATAAAATTACTTCCAATCAAATAATCGGTCAGCAAAACGGTATCAATCCCCAATAAATAAAAGGTTCCAAAGGCACTACAAAAACCAATGACCGAAAGAGAAAAGGCAATGCGAGAAAAATAAAGCAACCCGCCGGCAATAATAATTCCGGCTAATAATGAATTTTGAAAAAATGTGGACGAAAGAGTTTTGAAATAGCTTTTAATAATCAATGGAAGTTGCAACCCATCGAGGCTATGCGCCCAAACGTAGACTGGTGACAAGGAAGCTTTGGACACATAGTTGGTTGTATAAATATATTGTTCCTGAAGTTCAATAAAGGTAAAGGCTCCGGAGGCCAGATAAACCAACCAATACGTGACCAAAAAGGGTAGACCAAGAAATGGTAAATTATACTTAGCCAAAACGGTACTTAACCAAACCGTATTAAAAAGCAAAATAAGAACAGCACTTATCAACACAATGCTAAAAGGTAGATTAAATTTATACTCAAAGCCTAAAGCCAGGCCAAGTAAAAGGGCATTAAATCCATAAACTCCTTCACGAATGGCATGCTTGGAAATTCCAAGGACGTAAGCAAGAATATTTGAAAGAATAATGGTAACCAACCCACAACTACCAAGCATTGGGTCTATAAAAGTGACCAGCATTATTATACTTGCCAATACAGAATTTAATGAAAAAAATATCTGTGAATAGCTGTTGAGAATGCTATTTATCCAATAGAGAATTGTTTTGCTTTTGGTCAACAATTTTATAATTTAAATTCTTTTAAATGTGCAGGTATTTTTTCATAACGCAGCATGGTTTCCAAGGTTTCATGATCACGAATAATATGCGGCGTGCCATCCATTCCTATAATAATAACCTTTGGCCGCATTTGAATAAACTGCATCCATTGGGTCATATTGTAGGCTCCAACGCGATGTACTACTACATTATCACCTTTGTTTAGCAACGGTAAATTTATGGTTTCTCTCACTACATCTATATTCATACATAGTGGACCATAAATAACCATATCCTCAGTTTGAGATGATATTTCCTGAGCTGGAGAAATACGATGATTGTACCAAAAAGCGGTAAACAAAAGGTTCACGCCAAAATTCATAATGGTAGCCCGCCGTCCATCGCTCAATCTTTTCATGGCTATTACCGAACCTAATAAATATCCCGCATCATCAATTAAAGCTCTGCCTGTTTCTAGAAACAAAGTTGGAAGTTCATCAGGTTTAAAACCATAATTTAAAATAGTAGAGGTAATGGCTTCGGCATAATCATCCACCGACGGAATAATATCGCCGCCTTGCAGATAGGAACCTTTCAATGTATTGGCAGAAGCGAACCCTCCACCTAAATCCAAATATTCAATATTTTTATTATAGCGTTGTTTAATGTTAAACGCCAAATCGCAGAGCTTACCTGCCGCCACGGAGTAGGCATTTGTAGTAAGCATATAGGTTCCAATATGACAATGCAAACCCACAAAATCCATTTCGGGGTGGGCAAATATTTTATTAATGGCACTCCAGGCCGAGCCATCTTCATAATTAAATCCAAACCGATCCCACATAGGGTAAATGCCGGTATCCATGTTTACCCGAATGGCAACCCGGGCTTTCTTCCCTGAGTTTTGAAGAATTTCGGATAACTGATACAATTCATCAAAATGATCAATATGAATCATTGAATTATTTTCAATGGCAACCCGTAAATCACTTTCCGTTTTATCAGGACCATTAAAAATTATTTTGGAACCGGGAACTCCGTTTTTGAGTGCTTTTTCGTATTCAAAAATGGAAACCACCTCGGCCCATGAGCCTTCAGAATGAAACACATTACAAACGGCATTCAAATAATTCGTTTTATAACTCCAGGCAAACTGAACCTTTGGATAGCGCGATTTAAAAGCCCTTACCGCATTTTTATAAGTATCCCGAATGGTTCGTTCCGATATTACAAAACATGGTGAGCCGTAATCGGCAATCAGTTTTTTTACAGGAACGCCGTCGATTTGGGTAACCGGTGCATACTCGGTACGGGTTCCAAATTTGTTCATTGTGCCGGTATTAAGTTTGGTAATAACCGGTCTTTCGTATGATAATTTTGTCATGTTGTTTAAAGTTTTTATTTTTTATAATTCACCAAAGGTTGATATTTTTTCAAATTCACTCATGTTCACAATCTGGTCGTAACTGTATCGGATAAACATTTTTCCAACTTCATAATTTTTATAAGGCTTTACATCCTCGCCTAAAGCTAACTGAACCAAAGCTTCGGGGTGATTTTGACCGCAACCTACAGCCAAATAGACCCATGCCGGAAAACGCGGATTCATTTCAAGAAGGTAATATTCGCCTTCCTTTGTTTTAATAAACTCCAATTCGCATCCGCCCCGCCATTTACAGTTACCAATTACTTTTTCGGCTATATCTATGAGTTTTTCATCTTCCAAAGCCACACCGGCCCAAGCTTTCCCCTTATCCGTTATATAAAGCTTACGCATGGGTACAGCCCCAATACAATTCCCTTTTCCATCTCCAATGGCGGTTACATTTACTTCATTTCCCGAAATAAATTCCTGAATAATAATGGGCAATCCCCACTTAGCCGAAATCTTATGAAAATAATTAACGGCTTGTTCAGGCGTGGCCGCTACCGACGCATCGTAGTATTTTCCTTTTACCACCAGCGGATAGGTAATTTCCTCGCCCAATGAATAAATTTCAGAAGCGGAGAAAATCATTTTTGCAAAAGGAACTTTCACTTCATTTTCTTCACCAAATTCATATAAAACCGATTTGTGCCTGGCCTCAAATTGTTCTTGTGTAGGCAAAAAAGTGGCTATGTTAAACTCTGATTTTAATTGCGAAGCAAGTTTAATAAAATTGTGTAATTCGGCGTCAAAATTAGGAATAATCAAATCCAGCTTTTCCTGCTTGTGAATATATTCCAGGCGTTGCAATAAGCTTGAAGTTCCTGAAGAAGGATTGGGAATTTGATAGGATTTATCCACTAAATCATGCATGTATAAACCAGGCTCAAGGGTTTCATAACTTAGCCCAATGGTTCTTACATCAAACAAGGTACTTTCCTTTAAGGCCCTGATAACGGGAATGCCCGGCCCCGGAGAGTCGATATTATTTAACCCTGTAACCCCAACCGTAATCTTACGCTTTTTCATCATTCATAAGGATTTCGTAACTACCCAGCATCAACATAAAGTCGGTCATGTCTTTTTCTAAAGTTGTTTTATCAACGCTGAATTTTTGGGTAATGTGTTTTAATAAATCTTCCTGTGAAATGCCGCCCTGAAGTTTCCTTAAAATTTCCTGACCAACCTGATTGGTGCTAAATGAATCTCCGGTTAAAGGATTAAAAACAAATCCTGTTTCGCTAATGGCAATATTTTTATTGATGTGCATACGAATTGTATTTTAGATTACAACTCAAAAGTGAAGTGAAAATTATAAATAATAGAATTGTATCGGGAAATAAAGGAAATGTATCGGAGTTTAAAAATTTTGAATGGTATATTTTCTGAAAAAGTCCTTTTCATAACTGGTACCAATGGGAATTTCAATAACCCCGAGTGAAATGGACTTAGCTCTTACCGATTCTATTTTATTTAACGGAACTATATACGACCTGTGAACCCTTATAAATTCCTGTTCCGGCAATTGCTCCAACATTTTTTTCATACTCATTAAGGTTAGTATAGGTTTTTTACCGATTTGATGAATTTTAATATAATCATCTAAAGTTTCAAGATACAGAATTTCCGAAAACGGAACCTTTACCAAAGCATATTCTGAGCGAATGAGTAGCGAATTGGATTCAGCAGAATTTTTGGATTTTGAAAATTCTAAATAATCTTTGGTTTTGTTACAGGCGTCTTCAAACCTAGTAAATTCAAAAGGTTTTAATAAATAATCAACCGCATTTACATTAAAGGCATCCACGGCGTACTGGCTATAAGCTGTTGTAAAAATTACCATGGCATCTTCTTTAAAATTTTTATAAAAGTCAATGCCATTCAGGTCTGGCATTTGAATATCCAAAAAAATCAAATCCACCGGAAAGGTTTTTAAATGTTTTTGGGCTGCCGAAACCTGAGTAAATGTATGAGATAAGTGCAAAAAAGATATCTTTTCACAAAAGGCTTTAATAACTTCCAAAGCCATGGGCTCATCATCTATGGCTATGCAGCGAATCATCCTACAATTATTTTAAGAACCAAATTATACTCGTTTTCCTTGTCTTCAATATTTAGGGAATATGCTTTCTCATATATCAAATCCATGCGCTTTTTGGCATTTTTTAAACCAATTTTATCCGACTCTATATTCTCTGTTTTGCTCGTGACTTTTTCATTTTTAACCCTTAAAGTCATTTCATCGTTCTCAATTTCAATTGCTATTTCAATGGTAGAATTTACTTCATTACTCACACCATATTTAAAGGCATTTTCAATAAAGCAAATTAATAATAGCGGGGCTATTTTCTTTTTATCACTATCGCCTGAAACTGTAAAGTTTACTTTTGTTTTATCGGTTAACCTTAATTTTTGTAATTGAATATAATTTTTGAGGTAGGTTATTTCCTTTTCCAAAAATACCTTATTTTCATTTGCCTCGGTAATTACATAGCGCATAAGAGCCGATAATTTTTGTATGCTATCTGCCGTGTGTTCTGATTTGGTAATAGCCTGAGCATATATTCCATTCAGGGTATTAAACAAAAAGTGGGGATTTATCTGAGCTTTTAAAG
>JBJXDS010000056.1:0-31228 GCA_046154525.1 Bacteroidia bacterium | reverse complement strand
TTTCTGCTGGAACGCTCTTATTGATTATAATTCTGTTAATAGTTTTCCTTTAGAAAAGTTTAGTTAATGTTTTAAAACCCGCCTTTGATTTTAAAATCGAAAGGTGGGTTTTGTGATGGAATATTTTTTGATATTTTGTAGTCCTAAGGGTCAAAGATTGAAACTTTCCCGGTGAGGATTTTGAAGAAATTTATGTGTTTATTACTTATTAAAGTATGGATAACTGCAATTGAATTAGGAATGGAGGTTCTAATATTATTTACCAACAATTATCTTCGGATGGTTTACCCCCAATTTCGTAAAAAACTCAATCATAGGTTCAAGTGTTTTAGGATAGGGAGTAGCAATAAATCTTATTGTAAGTGGAGCCGTAATAGTCAAAGTTGTGTTAATGGATTGATCTGCTAGATATATTTTATTTCTTTTTCAAGGGGTCATTTATTTGCACTTTATTTTAAATAATTATCTTTGTAGAGATAATGAAAAGAGTTACAGTTATTTTTCTACTTTTTTTATTCCTGATTGCAAATTCAGGCTTGGTTGTGAATGTTCATTATTGCGGGGGCAGTTTGGCTTCTATTGATTTCTTCTCCAACGAAAAGCATAAATGCCCTTGCGGTGAAACACCAATGAAAGAAAATTGTTGTGCAGAGCAAACAGCCGTTCTAAAAGTAAGCAATGTTATTGAAAAAACTGATCTTTACATTTTAAAAAACCAATTGCCAACATTTGAGTTTATTGGTTTTATTAACCTAACCATTAAGCCATATTTATGCTTAAAATATGCGGTACCTGATTTTTATTATCCGCCACCATTTAAACCTAAAGCTCCTATTTATCTCCTAGATAGGGTTTTTCTTATTTGATAACATTTTTTTTAGCCGTCAATTCTCAGAGGCTATAGTTGTTTGGGTTAAAGCCAGGGCAATACTCTTATTTATTTTCAATTTTATTAATTAAAAAATACACACATGAAAAAATCAATTTTTACGGTAATCGCTTTTATTTTCGTATTCATACTTTCCAAATCACAAACTATGGTCATAAAATTTACAGGTGTAAAATTTTGATGGAAAATCTGTTAATCTTTTTTATGATCTGGATGCACAAAGATATTGCTGACTTGAAATTAATAATTTTTCAAACATTTTTCTAATAAGTGAAACTCTACATCAAAAATATGGTATGCAACCGCTGTAAAACAGCTGTTAAAACTATAATTGAAAGCCATAACTTTCAAGTCAAAACAATTGAGTTGGGAGAAATAGAAATAGCCGAAGAAATTAGTGCTACCCAATTGGAAACCATGAATGCAGAATTAAAACAACTGGGATTTGAGATAATAGATAACCGGAAGGGCCGAACAATTGAAAAAATAAAAAACTTAATTATAAAAATGGTTCATTACCCCGAGGATACTATTAATACTAATCTTTCATCTTATATAACCTCCGAAATTCCGAATGATTATAAGTATTTAAGCAATCTTTTTTCGGAAGTAGAAGGAACAACAATTGAAAAATATTTCATTACCCAAAAAATTGAAAGGGTTAAGGAGTTATTGGTTTATGATGAGCTATCGCTATCCGAAATATCTTACCGGATGGGATATAGCAGCAGTGCTTATCTTTCAAGCCAGTTTAAAAAAGTAACTGGCCTTACCCCAACATTTTACAAATTACTAAAAGAACATAAACGCATAAATATTGACAATCTGTAAATCTCATAAATCAATCTGTAAATTTTATAGGGAGGGAACTTTAAACATGTTGGAACTTTGTAGTAACAAATAAATAAAACAATGACACACACTTACAAAGTTACAGGAATGACATGCAGCACTTGCGAAGCAAAAGTAAAAGGCTACTTATTAGGCTTATCAAATATTACATCGGTAGACGTTTCAAAAGATACAAATTCAGCCACATTATCCATGGATAAACATATCCCCTTAAATATTTTGCAGGAAGCAATTGGCGGGCAAAATAGCAAGTACCAAATTTCTGTAGAAAACCATAACGAAGCGATAGAGCAAACCAGAAGCTGGCTTGAAACCTATAAACCTATTTTGCTAATCTTCTTTTACATTACTGCAGTAACGGGTTTGGTTAATTTTTATTTAACTCCGGCGCACGGCTTTCATGGTTTTATGCTCCATTTTATGGCAGGTTTCTTTTTAGTGTTCTCCTTTTTTAAATTACTTAACCTTAAAGGTTTTGCTGAAAGCTATGCCATGTATGATGTGATAGCAAAACGAATCCCCGCCTGGGGTTATGTTTATGCTTATACAGAACTAGCTCTTGGAATAGCTTATTTAATTAATTTCAATCCGTTAGTAACTAATGCCGTTACCTTTGCGGTAATGTCTCTAAGTATTATCGGGGTTTTGCAAAGTGTAATGAATAAAAAGAAAATTCAGTGTGCCTGTTTGGGTGCAGTGTTTAATTTGCCGATGAGCACGGTTACAATAATTGAAGATGCATTAATGATAGGAATGAGTGGAGTTATGATTTTGCAAATTATTTAAAATTTAATTAAGAGAGAATAATGAAGACTAAAATTTTAACTATTCAAAAACCTTTGATTACCCTTTTATCAAGGGTTTTTAAAGCAATTTTTGTACGGAATAAATCGTGTTGCAAATTTTTATTATTCATTTTTAATTTTTTTATACTTAGCAATGCTTATGGTCAACAGACCATTTCATTAAAAACAATTTTAGATAGCAGTGTCATAAACAGCCCTTCATTAAAAGAAGCCGAAGCCATTATCGAACAACAAAAAAATTTAGTAAAATCATCGGTCAATCTTCCAAGTCCTGAAATTCTTCTACAAAACCCAACAGGAAATTTTTATACCTTGGGGGTACAGCAGGTATTTGATTTTCCAACGGTTTATTCAACCCAAAAGAAAATTCAAAGAGAGAATGTAAAATTAGCCCAAATGGCTAAAAAGCTAACGCAAACCGATGTAAAATATCAGGTTAGTATTTTATACAGCGAATTACAATACCAGTACCAATTGCTTGAAATTTTGCAAAAACAAGATAGTGCTTATAGTGCCATTGCTGAAAATGCTGACAGGGCTTTTAAGGCAGGTACTATTGACTTTGTTCAATCAGGTTTTGCCAAAGTTCAAGCCGGTCAGATAAAAACGGATTTGATTTTAGCGCAGGCCAATTACAATGCCACGATTCAAAATTTAAAAACTCTGAGCGGGATTGAAACGGATTTTTTACCGGAAATAATAACCCCGGCGGATTACACTAAAGCAATTTTGCCAAACGATACCGGAATTATTGAAAATAGCAATATGCAATATGCAAAGCAGCAAATTGCCATCAATGAAAAGAGATTGCACCTAGAACGGCAAAAAACATTGCCGGGTTTTACAATGGCATATTTAAATCAGGGGGAAAGAACGACACCTTTTGAAAATCGATTTTATGCCGGGTTACGCATCCCACTTTGGTTTTGGCAATACCGGGGGAATATTGATGCGGCTAAAAATCTGGTGGAAGCAAGCAAATACAATGCTGCTGCCAATAAATTAAAATTATCTTCAGAAATACAATCTTCCTACACCAAATTTATGGCTTACCAGCAAGCCCTCGATCTTTACAAATCAGATATTCTGCAACAAGCCACCAGCCTTACCAATGCTTCCAACCGCTTTTTTACTTCAGGCAACACATCCTATACCGATTTTTTACGCAACCTGAATGATGCTACCGAAATTCAGAAAAATTACTGGGAAACGGTTAAAAATTATAATCAAACCCTTACTTACATTCACTACCTCACAGGAAAATTATGAAATACCCCATAAGAACTTTAAAAACACCGCCGCTTCTTAAAATGGGTATTCCATATGACCTTAAAAAAATAAACATAAATTACTTATGAGAACAGCAGTATACAAAATAATCGTTTTAGTTTGGTTCATTTTAGCATCCAACGGGATTGCAAATGCTCATGGCGGCGAAGATCACAGTGCAGATAAGAAAAAAACAGGAACGGCCACTACTTATTTTTCAACCGAAAATAACTCGGCCATATATGAGGTATTGATAAAATACGGAGAACTAAATAAAAATGAAGATGGACACCTTATCCTTTATTTAAGCAATGTAAACACAAATAAACCGGTGTCAGGTGCCAAATTACAAATAACAAACACGGATGACGACAAGCAAAAAATTGAAGTAGTAGAAAAAGACAGCGGCATTTATGAATTGGAAACGAAATTTTCAGCAGAAAAAAATTATTCATTCAACATAGTCATAAACGGCGGCATTGGGGCCGATTTAATACAATTATCAAATATCGAAGTTGGAAAAAAACTGGAAGTGCCCCATGTAGAATCAATTCAAAAAAGCAACTCCTTTTTTTCTTTATCAAACATAATGACCATTGGTATTGCACTGTTGCTAGGTTTGTTATTAGGTTTATTAGTAAAGAGAAGAACCTTAGCAGGCCGAAAAACAATAAGCCTGGTTTTAATCTTGGTTTTAACCACATCGCCCTTATCCAATTTTAATGCGAATGCCCATGGAGGTGAAGACCATGGAGATAATAAAGAAAGCAACAATTCCGGTTCAGCACAAATTTTAGTTCCTAAGGAAACCCAATTCTTGTTTGATGTTACCACAGAAAAATTAAAGATCGGCAATTTTACACCATCAATAAATCTTTTTGGAACGATACTTCCTACCTCTTCAGGTAAAGCCGTGGTGCAAACCCCACAGACCGGGGTGATAAGATCTTTGAATATTACGGTGGGTCAAAATGTAATCAAAGGACAACTATTAGCTACCGTGGAGCAGAATATTGATGCCGGTACCCAATTGAGTTGGCTTACCCAAAAAAATACATTGGAGGCAGAAGTAATAGCGGCAAAAAAAGAATTTGATCGCCTGAAAACCATAGCAGATATAACCGCAAAACGTGATGTGGACGAAGCAGAACGCCGCTATAATACAGCGGTTAATAATCTGAAATTGTTTCAAAGATCAGGTGGTGGAAGCAACAAACTTATTAATTTATTTTCGCCCATTACAGGTAAGATTGAAAATTTTAATTTTTCTATAGGAGCCACAGTGAGTGCCGGTCAGGATATTTTTACCATTACCAATCTTACCAAATTATATGTAGAGGCCCAGGTTTTTGACAAAGATGCTGATGCCGTGAAAATGGGAAAAGAGTTCCTGGTAGAATGTACCGATGATCACCGGACCCAAAAAGTAAAACTTCTTACCATGGCCCAAAGTATTAATACCACCAACCAATCGCAAAAAGTATTGTTTGAAATGGATAATGAAAAGGGAGATTTTAAGATAGGTGAATTTGTAAATGTCCGTGTTTTTAATGAGTCCAATTCAAGAAACATAGCCATACCCAATTCAGCTGTTACAGAAGTTAATGGCAAATCGGCTGTTTTTATAAAAGATGCAGCCGAAAAATATACCCTGAGATACGTTTCGCTTGGCGAAAATAACGGACAGTTTACTACAATAATTAAGGGCATAAAAGAAGATGAAAAAGTTGTAATTAATGGAACTTACCAGCTTAAAATGATGTATTTAAATCAATAATTTTTATCCAAAACAAATCTAACTTTAATAAAACAAAAAATGAAAGCAATTAAAAAAATCAGAAACGCAATTTTAACCCTTGCCTTAGGTGCAATGGCTACCACAGCGGCTTTTGCCCAACACGACCACTCCGATGCCCCACATGAGGGAAAGGTAGAAGAAGCTGGTGATTATCATATCGAGGTTTTGCAAAAAGATAATACGATATACTTCTATTTGCTGGACGGCGATGCCAAAGCATTGAGTAATAAATCAGTTACAGGTACAGTTTTATTTCAGTTTAAAGATGGGAAAACAAAAACCATTACCCTTACGGCTTTTGGCACAGATGGTTTTTTGGCAAATGATGCCAACGCCATAAACTTTTCCAAAGCTATTGTTACATTTAAAGTGAAAGGGAAAACTGCATCGGCAACATTTTCAGCTAAAAAAGAGGATGGCCATAACCACGGCGAAGGGGAACATCATCATCACGATCATTAAATTTTAATCTTAAATAAATATGAAATATTCAATTCTATTAATCAGCGCAGCAATTTTTGCAGTTAACGCTTGTAACACCAAACAAGCAAGTAAAGAAACCGAAACCCAGAAACATGCTGAACACGATGGCGACCATATTTTTGCTTGTCCCATGCATCCGGAAGTAACCGGTAAAGAAGGTGATAAATGCCCTAAATGCGGGATGGATCTGGAGCATAACGACAATGCAGGTAAAAGTGATGGAAATACCTACAAAATGGCTTTTACAAGTAATCCAGCCACTATTGAAGCGGGTAAACAAACCGTCCTTTCTTTGACCCCAAAAATTGAAGGCAAGGAAAAAGAACAAGTACCACTGGATGTAGAACACGAAAAGAAAATCCATTTTATAATGGTAAGCAATGATTTAGGTTGGTTTGATCATCAGCACCCTGAGTACAATGCAACGGGAAGTTATGATTTGCCCTATACCTTCCAAAGTGGAGGTAACTATATTTTATTTGCCGATTACAAACCAACCGGCGGTGCACATCAGGTAGAAAAAATCACAGTGAACGTAAATGGCAGTCCCTCTAAAACTTCAAAATGGACAGAATCCAGAATAGTTTCAAAAGTGGATGGCTATGTTGTTAAATTTATAAATGGCAATGAAATGAAATCAGGTATTATGGGGCACATTAATATTTCAATAGAAAAAGATGGCAAGTCAATAAAGCCGGATGAGCTTGAAAAATATCTCGGTGCAAATGCACACATTGTTATGATTGGAGAGGAAGATAAAGAATATTTACATGTTCATCCTGAAGCTGAGGAATTTCCAATTCACGCACATACTATGGTTTCCAAACCAGGTATTTACAGGATGTGGGTTCAGTTTCAAACCAATGGTAAAGTTCATACTGCTGATTTTGTGATTATAGTAGGAGACGGCAGAGGAAAGACAAAGGGTGATGATATGAAGGGAATGAAACATTAAGCTTGAATGATAACATTAGTTGCTTTTCCAAAATAATTCAAAAAAGCTGATTGTAAAATAAATACCGAATGCTCAATAAACTTATTCAGTTTTCGCTTCGCAACAGGTTATTCGTGGTGGTTTTTGCCATTATGATACTTGTCTATGGTGGCTATACTTTTTTGCATTTACCGGTTGATGTATTACCTGATCTGAACAGGCCACAGGTTACCATTTTTTTGGAAGCAAATGGATTGGCACCTGAAGAAATAGAAACGCAGATTGTATTGCCTGTGGAAGTTGCTCTGAATGGGGCACCAGGCGTTGAGAGGGTTCGCAGTGCCTCCTCTATTGGTATTGGGATGGTGTTTGTTGAGTTTGACTGGAATACGGATGTGTATATGGCCAGGCAGTTAGTAAGTGAAAAACTGCAAACAGTGCAATTGCCTGAGGGCATAACCCCGGTAATGGGTCCCATAAGCAGTATTATGGGGCAAATTATGATGATTGGGGTAAGCAGCGATACCACCTCTGCGGCAGAACTTAGAACCTTGGCCGATTTTACAATCCGCAGACGATTAATGAGTATAAAAGGAATTTCGCAGGTTATTCCTATGGGCGGGGAAAGAAAACAGTATCAGGTTCTTATTTCTTCTGCCAAATTAAAACAGTACAACCTTTCGGTTAATGATATTGATAATGCTTTGCAAAGTTCCAATATCAATACTACCGGTGGTTTTTTTAACCAATATGGCAGCGAGGTACTGATAAGAAACATTGCCAGAGCTAACAATCTAGAAGATTTAAAAAATACTGTAGTTGCCAATACGGATGGCTTACCTGTGCTATTAAGTGATGTAGCAGAAGTGAAATTTGGAGCAGCGGTAAAACGAGGCGATGCGAGTATTAATACAAAAGCTGCGGTAATACTAACTGTAGAAAAACAACCAGGTGCATCTACAGTAGATTTAACAAATGAAGTGGAAAAGGCCGTGGCCGAATTGCAGCTTTCATTACCAAAAGACATTAAGCTCAATTCTAAAATTTTTCAGCAAAAAAACTTTATTACCAATTCTCTTACCAATGTAGAACATGCTTTAAGAGACGGATTTATTTTGGTTGTTATAATACTTATCATTTTTTTGGCAAATGGCAGAACCACCATTATTACACTTACAGCCATTCCTCTTTCACTGGTTATTTCTGCCCTTATTTTCAAAGCATTTGGCATTTCAATTAATACACTTACCCTTGGCGGTTTGGCTATAGCCATTGGTGAGCTGGTAGATGATGCTATTGTGGATGTTGAAAATGTTCACCGGCGATTGAGGGAAAATAGAATAGCAGGTAATCCTAAACCTGTAATGCAGGTAATTTATGAAGCCAGCAGCGAGGTTCGCAATTCTATTGTATATGCTACCATTATTGTCGTGCTGGTATTTTTGCCTCTTTTTTATTTACAGGGAATTGAGGGTAAAATATTTGCCCCTCTCGGCATTGCTTACATTACTTCAATTTTGGCGTCCCTGGTTGTTTCACTCTCGGTAACCCCGGCATTATGCAGTTATTTATTAGGTAATGAAAAAGCAAACAGATCCATTTTGATTAGGGAAAAAATTAAAGGCTTTTTTGGAAAAAAATCAAAACCCTTATCCAAAAATATTAAAGTTGAACATGAAGAACACGACACCAGATTTGTAAGATGGCTGAAAGCAAAAGATACCAAAATACTGCACTGGTCTTTAAACCATACTAAACTTATTCTATTTACAGCACTTCTTTTAATTGTAGGATCGTTAAGTATGGTTCCTTTTTTTGGAACGGAGTTTTTACCCGCATTTAACGAAGGCTCTTTTACCATCAATTTATCAACCCCTGCTGGTACCTCCATTGAAGAAAGTAATAAAATTGGTACCATGGCCGAAAAACTAATGATGAGGGTACCCGAAGTGGAATATGTCAGCCGTAGAACAGGCCGTGCCGAATTGGATGAACATGTAGAGCCTGTGAGTAACTCGGAAATAGAAGTTGAATTAAAACAGAATAATAAACGGAGCCGGAATGAAATTTTAGCGCATATTCGTAAAGAATTAAATATTCTTCAGGGAGTCAATGTTAACATCGGGCAACCTATTTCTCACAGGTTAGACCATTTGCTTTCAGGTGTTAGAGCACAAGTTGCCATTAAAATTTTCGGAAGTGACCTAACCGATTTAAGAACAAGTGCGAGTGCTGCCAATGGTATAATTAAATCAATTCCCGGTGTGGTAGATGCCCAAATAGAAAGGCAGGTATTAGTGCCGCAATTACAAATAAGGGTTAACCGTCAAGCATTAAAACGCTATGGATTGCAAGCCGGAAAAGTGGCTGAAGACCTTGAAATATTTTATAATGGAAAAGTAGAAGGACAGATCATTGAGGGGCAAAATTATTTTGATATTTTGCTCCGAACTACTGATGAAGGAAGGAGTGACATTGAAAATATACGCAACACCTTGATAAATGCTCCCAACGGAAATTTAATTCCATTGCAACAAATTGCAGATATTGAATACACTCCTTCCCAAAACAGCATTTACCACGAGAATACCCAACGTAGAATTGTGATAAGTTGCAATGTACAAGGCCGTGATTTGGGAAGTACAGTTACAGAAATTCAGGCCAAATTAAAAAAGGAACTTAAAGTTCCTCAAGGCTATTATATTTCTTATGGTGGTCAGTTCGAAAGTCAGCAATCTGCCTCTAAAAACATTTTATTTTTAAGCATTTTCTCATTTATTGGCATTTTTATTGTGTTGTTTTCTCACTTCAGATCATCACGAATAGTATTACAAATTATGATAAATATTCCTTTGGCATTAATAGGCAGTGTGATAGCTGTGATGCTTACAGGTGGCACTTTTTCAATAGCTACCTTGGTAGGATTTATAACCCTTACAGGCATAGCCTCTAGAAACGGTATTATGATGCTATCCCATTATATACATTTGATTGAACACGAAGGTGAAAAGTTTAATAAGGAAATGATTATCCGAGGATCTTTGGAAAGGTTGGTTCCTGTAATGATGACAGCCTTGGTTGCAGCACTCGCACTTATTCCCTTAACCTTAGACCCTCAAGCTCCAGGTAAGGAAATATTATATCCGGTTGCTACTGTAATCTTGGGTGGATTAATAAGTTCAACCTTTTTAGATATAATTGTTACCCCGGTTGTTTTTTATATGTTCGGAGAAAAAGCAGTCGAAAGTACCTTGAAGAATCAGACATTCTAATTGTAATTTTTTAGAAGAATGGGATGAACCATGAAATACGATTTTAGGGTCCTTCTTGTAAGTAAATTTGCATGTAGCCCAGTACCCACCTCTTAAATGATTACCTATTTTGACAATAATACTTTGTGAAAGAAGCATGATTGAAGAGGGGTGTAGCGAATTATCATTAATGAATTCTAAGAATTCAAAATACTAACATATTATTTCAAAATAAATGAAACATTTCAAGCAACCCATTCAATAAAAAACCCCTGAAAATATTCATTTACAGGGGCGTATAGGTTTAAAAAGTAGCCTCGACGGGAATCGAACCCATATCTAAAGTTTAGGAAACTTCTATTCTATCCATTGAACTACGGGGCCAGAAAGTATAAGAACTTAAGGAGACAAAGATAAATCAATTTACTCCCGATAGCAATCGGGATTAGATTTATGATTTACGATTTTTCTTTTAGCGAACAGTTGCCCCATTCATAGCCAAAGTTTCCGGACTTGCAAAAACCAATTCTCCATCGGCATTTTCGGTCATCAATATCATTCCCTGACTTTCGATGCCTCTCAATTTCCTGGGTTCTAAATTGGCCAGTAAACAAACTTGTTTTCCAATAATATCCTCCGGTTTAAAATCTAAAGCTATGCCGCTAACCACGGTTCTTGTATCCAAACCTGTATCCAACGTTAATTTTAATAATTTATCAGCTTTTTCCACTTTTTCGGCAGCGGTGATGGTAGCTATTCGTATGTCAATTTTTGAAAAATCATCAAAGTTGATGTTTGGTTTTAGGTGGTCTAATTCTTTCACGGTTTCAGTAATTGTTTCTGTTTGATTGGCATTGGCCTGAATTTTTAATTTTTCAATCTGGGCTTCAATTTGGGTATCTTCAATTTTATTAAATAAAAGTTCAGGTTGGTTTAATATAGTTCCTTCTGTAATATTTAAATCGGCCTTCGAATTTAAAAATTGAAAAATCTTTTCGGAAGTAAACGGCAAAAATGGAAGAGCGGAAACGGCAAAGGCATGAGTTAAAACCAAACATGTATGCAAAATTTCACCAACCCGTTTTTCATCCGTTTTTATTAAATGCCAGGGTTCCTGATCGGTAATATATTTATTTCCAAGCCGGGCAATGGCCATTAACTCAAATTGGGCTTCACGAAACTTAAATTCGGAAACCAACTTATCAATCGTGTTTTGAGTTGCTTTGACCTCATTAATTAAAGCTATATCGGTGGCATTACTAAAATTGTAATCCTGTACTTTTCCATCAAAATATTTATGAGAAAGCACCAAAACCCGATTGACAAAATTGCCTAAAATGGAGCACAACTCATTATTTACCCTGGCCTGAAAATCCTTCCATGTAAAATCAGAATCTTTGGATTCAGGGGCAATGCTGGTTAAAACGTATCGTAACTCGTCCTTTCTATCAGGAAAATCCTCCAAATATTCATTCAGCCAAATGGCATGGTTTCGGCTGGTGCTTATTTTATCCCCTTCGAGGTTTAAAAATTCATTGGCCGGAACATCCGTAGGCATAATATAGCCGCCATGGACATGTAGCATGGCCGGAAAAATAATGCAATGAAAAACAATATTATCCTTCCCAATAAAATGAACTAATTTGGTTTCAGGATCTTTCCAATATTTTTCCCAATCCTTGGGGTACAATTCTTTGGTGGCAGAAATGTAACCTATAGGGGCATCAAACCAAACATATAGCACTTTATTCTCGGCCCCCTCAACAGGAACTTTTACCCCCCAATTCAAATCGCGGGTCATGGCCCGGGGTTGCAAACCATCGTTCAACCAACTTTTACATTGCCCAATCACATTGGTTTTCCAGTTTTTTTCTTTACCCCTTATAAAATCATTTAAAAATTCTTTTTGAATTGTATCCAATGGCAAATACCAATTTTTGGTTTTTTTAAGAATTGGCACGTTTCCGCTCAATGCCGAAACCGGATTTATTAATTCAATTGGACTCAGGGTAGAACCGCATTTTTCACATTGGTCACCGTAAGCCTTATCATTGCCACATTTTGGGCAAGTTCCTGTAATATACCTGTCGGCTAAAAATTGATTTTCCTGAGCATCGTAATATTGCTCGGTTTCTTCTTCAGTAAAAATTCCTTTATCGTAAAGATTTTTAAAAAAATCGGAAGACGTTTGGTGATGAACAGGTTTTGATGTGCGTGAGAAAATATCGAAACTAATCCCAAAATCGGCAAATGAATTTTTTATTATTTCATAATACCTGTCAACTACCTGCTCCGGAGTAATTCCCTCTTTGCGCGCTTTTATAGTAATTGGTACTCCGTGTTCATCTGTTCCACAAATAAAAGCTACATCCTTTCCTTTTCCCCGCAACCATCGGGCATAAATATCAGCTGGCAAATATGCACCAGCCAAATGACCAATATGCACAGGGCCGTTGGCATAGGGCAAGGCAGCGGTAACAGTATAGCGTTTGGGTTGGTTCATATAAAGTTTGGCAAAATTAAGCTAATTTCGTACCTTAATTTTTGAAAAAAAGAACATGAGCAACAATCATTATTTTGCACACGAAACTGCCATAGTAGATGATGGATGTGAAATTGGTGAGGGAACTAAAATTTGGCATTTCAGCCATATTATGGGAAATTGCAAAATAGGTAATCGGTGTAATTTTGGGCAGAATGTGGTAGTCTCACCTGGAGTGGTTTTGGGTAATAATGTAAAGGTTCAAAACAATGTGAGCATTTATACCGGCGTAACCTGTGATGATGATGTTTTTTTAGGACCCAGTATGGTTTTTACCAACGTTATAAATCCCCGAAGTGCGGTAAACCGCCGCGACCAATATGCCAAAACTCATGTAGGGAAAGGGGTGAGTATTGGAGCCAATGCCACCATAGTTTGCGGTCACGATATTGGAAAATTTGCGTTTATAGGAGCTGGTGCTGTAGTCACCAAAAATGTTCCGGATTACGCCTTGTTGGTTGGCAATCCCGCACGACAATTGGGTTGGATGAGTGAATACGGGCATCGTTTGGAATTTGACAAAGATGGAATAGCGGTTTGTGAGGAAAGCAAGCAGGAGTATAAATTAGAGGATGGGATTGTAAAAAGAATAAAATAAAAAATGTTCAATAATAAAATTAACCACGGAGGCACGGAGAGCACAAAGAAAAACAGAAATTTCTTCGTGAAACTCGATGCTCTCCGTGCCTCCGTGGTTAAAATTATTTCCTAATTAACCAATGACCAAAACCATATTAGTAACCGGAGGATTAGGATTTATAGGCAGCCACACGGTGGTGGAGCTTATCCAATCAGGCTACACACCAATAATTATTGATAATTTAAGCAACTCCCTATTAACCGTAATTGATGGAATTGAAAAAATAACAGGAATCCGACCTAAATTTTATAACACTAATGTTCTTGATACTGCTGAGTTAGTAAACATTTTGAAAGAAAATAATATAGAAGCGGTCATTCATTTTGCAGCTTTAAAATCTGTAGTTGAATCGGTAGCCAAACCCCTTGAATATTATCATAACAATGTTGGCGGATTAATTTCGGTATTGAACGCCATGAAGGCCACCGGGGTGCAGAAAATTGTTTTTTCATCCAGTTGCACTGTTTATGGACAGCCTGATGATTTGCCAGTGAATGAAGACAGTCCGGTTCAAAAAGCAGAATCGCCTTATGGTAACACCAAAAAAATGTGTGAAGACATATTGGTTGATTTATCAAAAAACAAAGAAATAAGGAGTATTTCGCTTCGTTATTTTAATCCTGCAGGAGCTCATCCAACGTCTTTAATTGGAGAATTGCCAATTGGGGTTCCATATTACTTGGTTCCTTATATTACTCAAACTGCAGCTGGTTGGAGAGAACAATTAACAGTGCATGGTAGCGATTATGATACACCTGATGGCACTTGTGTTCGCGATTATTTACACGTGGTAGATTTGGCTATTGCCCATATTAAAGCTCTGGAGTATTTGGATTTAACCAACTTAAATAATGATATTTTCAATTTGGGAACAGGCAGAGGTTGTACCGTTTTAGAAGTTATAAATGCTTTTGAAGAAGCTACCTCGCAGAAACTAAATTATAAAATAGGAGGCCGAAGGCCAGGCGATGTTGAAAAAGTATGGTCCGATTGTACTAAAGCCAATAAATTATTAGAGTGGAAAGCTGAAGCTGATATTAAAAAAATGATGTTAGACGCCTGGAACTGGCAAAAGACACTTATAAAACCCTAAGAAATATTATTCCCATTGAACTCGGTAGCTTCCGTTTTGTGTTCCTGGATTATAGGCAATTAATCGTTCCTTTTTGCCGGATTGAAAACCTAAAACGGCAGCACTTACTACTTTTGACTGGCCTGGCGGTATCGTAGTAAATCTAGTCTCCGGGTAAGCTATCGGATCTGTAGCATAATAAAACAATAATGGCCCTATTCCAAGGTTGATAAGATTTAACTTACTTCCGGGTTTATTTATAAAGGCACTAATATTCACCATCATTTTTGTTTCTATAGTTCCTTCAGTGGTTTGTAGATTGTTTTTAGCTTTTTCATTTAAAATGTAATTGCTGAATTTTGCAGGATTTTCATGTACCCAACATAGCTTGCCTTTTGCGGCCACGACTGTAATTATTGAAAATAGATAATTGCCAGCAATCACCCTTTCTTCGACCGCTATGTCACGGTTTTTTACCGCTATTATTTTTAGATCTATCAATTTATCTAACGCAATAGTATCCGATTCGAGTTTTGTTATTACTAATTCTGTTAATCCTTCTTCAGCCAGTTCGGCTATTTGTAGGGAGGCTAATCTTACTACCTCCCGGGCAGTTCTTACCAAATCATTATCGGTCATCGAGCTTAATCCGCCAATGCCATAAATACGGTACCGAATATCGCTATCCCCAAATCGAGTTGCAGCGCGACTTGCCATTTGTCTTATTTGCCTTCTTACCTCCTCGCGCTTCTCATTTTTATTTTGAGTTGCTGTCATAACCTCACTCAATAGTTCCGAATCGTTCGCCAACTTTATTACATTATTCTTCGCATCCTCAACAGTGGTAATAAATGCAGAAGTAAGGCCATATAAAGCCAAATCTGTCTCATCACGCTTGGCACAATTTATAATATCCTCAGTTTTTTGAACTAAACCAGCATCGGAATAACGGTACTTTCGGGTTATAAGCTGTTTTCTCATTTTTTATTGAATTTTTCCATAATTATTAATACAAACATACTTATATTATCAAAATATTATTGTCCGTATCTCATATTATATTGTATTTTTTTAAATTATTTAGGTACCATATTACAGCTTGGTTGCGTAAAAATTAAAAATTTACAAAGTATAACCCTGTTTACATATAATTAATTTCATAAAACCCTGAAAATGGTTCACAGATTATCATCACAACCTAAGATTTTTTTACTCCAGGTTTCAAATCGTTGTTTCTCATTAATCTTAATTACATTCGTGAATCATTTAGTTTTTTATAGATTACATATGAACAAAATTTTATTCAGCATTTTGATGATTTCAGCCCTGCCCATTTTTTCCCAAAATAAAGGCGATGGAAAAGTTAATGGAGTGCCAAAATATGTTTTACGCCAAAAGGATTTTTACGAAAAAAGAGTATCCGTAAGTGGTGAAACAAATTTTGCGGAATCCTTTTACAAAGCGAGTATCGAAAAAGAGAAAATAAATGGTAATTATTTAAACAAAAAAACAAATACCTGGACTCCATTAGGCCCTTTTGGTAATGATGACTTGGCAGGCATTGGGAGGGTAAATGATGTAATTTTTGATCCCAAAGATACCGGTACTTATTACATTTGTGTAGGCCAGGGTGGTCTTTGGAAATCTAACAATTCTGGCAAAAGCTGGACTAATATTTCGGGTGATTTACCCATTTTAAGAACATCATCGTTAGCTATTCATCCCAAAAATTCAGACACAATGTATGTAGCACTATGTGATTATGCCTATATCAGTCATAATATTTATGCAAATGGCAGCAAACGAAACAGCCATTATGGTTTGGGGGTTTACAAAACTGTGGATGCCGGAAAAACATGGAAGCCAACCGGATTAAGTTTTTTACAAACCGATTTTGAAGGCTCCCTTATTCAACGGGTAATTATCAATCCCTTAAACACGAATAAACTTATTGCCGTGGGGCAAAAAGGTGCTTTTTATTCTTCAGATGCTGGAAAAAACTGGCAACGAACCGATACTGGTTTATTTTGGGATTTAGAAATTGACCCCATTAAACCTAATAAACTTTATGCAACCACCGGATATTTAAGTTCATACAATATTGGGGAAGCAGGAATCCTATACTCCAATGATTTCGGGCTTACATGGAACAAAAGTAACATAGCAATAAAAAAGACTGGGGAAGTACAACGCATAGAAATAGCTCAATCATTATCTGACCCTGCTTATTTATATGCTGTTGCCTGCGATGCAGAATCGGCCGGATTGGATGATGGTTTCTTTGGTTTTTATCAAAGTACGGATACCGGAAAAACCTGGACAGCAAAACAAACCAAAAATTATAAATACAACCTGCTTGGCTGGGATTTTGATGCTGCCGCAGGTGGGCAGGGAAAATATGATCTGGCCCTGGTAGTTGACAAAAATGATAAAAATAAGGTAACGGTTGGCGGAGTCAATATTTGGACAACCAATGATGGAGGAAGTAGTTTTTTACCTGCCACCTACTGGCAACTGAATTATCAAAGAAAAAGCCTTCATGCCGATGTACATTCGCTTCGGCAGCACCCTGATGGCAGAATTTTTGCATGCCACGACGGAGGCTTATCAGCCACAAAAAAAATAATTGGAGACAATCCTATAACATTAAAAGATGGTTCCAAAATTTCTACCCTTTGGACTCATTTTACTTCTGGATTGAATATTACATCCTTTTACCGACTGGGTGTAAATGCAAAAGATATATCCTTGTTGATGGCTGGTGCCCAGGATAATTCTACCAGCACCATGTCAGGTAAGGCATGGTATAATCTTTCGGGTGGTGATGGGATGGAATGCACATTTGGCTATGATAATATTTTGGCCTACACCTCATCGCAATTTGGAAATATCTATAGTTATTCGTTTGATGAATCACTTAAAGAATTTCAGTTCAATAGCAAGCTTCAACAACCCTCTGGCGAAGTAGGGGAATGGACAACACCTTTTATAGCATTAGAAGATAAATTATATGTTGGATTTGGAAACCTTTACACGTATGCGGTTTTTGATGATATTCCACAAATTATTTCCTCCTTTCCGGTAATGCAGGGATATAGTTACCCTAAACCTATATCGGCCATGGCTATTGCCAAAAAAGGGGCTACCCAAATTTATATTGCAAAACGAAGTTATCCTTTAGATACCGTGAAAGGAGAAGTGTGGACCTCAAAAGGTGGCTCTACCTGGACCGATATTTCTAAAAACCTGCCTTTGCAAAATTATCCTTCGTATTTATACACCCTAAGCAGTTTGCCGAAAGAAGTTTGGATTACTTTCTCCGGTTTTGAATCTGGTGAAAAAATATATTACAGTGCAGATGAAGGAGCTAATTGGAAAAATATTTCCTATAATTTGCCCAATATACCGGTGAATTGTGTGGCCGTGCAGGATGACAAAACAAAAAATGTATATGTAGGAACTGACCATGGGGTTTATTTTTTAAACAATGAAAAAAAAGAATGGGAATTATATTCGGATGGTTTGCCAAACGTAATAATATCAGAACTTGAAATTCATCCCAAGTCTTCTAAATTGCTGGCAGCAACCTTTGGCGGCGGGGTATGGCAGGTTGACCTGGCATCAAAGGATTCAATTATTTCTGTAAGTAAATGGAACAATCAACATGTTCAATTAAAACTAAACCCTAATCCGACAAAGGATATTGTAACTTTAAATATTTCAGGATTGCAGCCCGGCCAATTTACTTTGCAGGTAATTGATATTACGGGAAAAACGGTTCTCACGAAACTATTGGATATAAATTCTCAGAATTTTTCGGAGCAATTAAATATACTCCCTTTGCTTTCGGGCGAATATTTTGTGGTGATTGAAAAGGATAACAGAAGAGTCGTAGGAAAATTTATTAAGCAATAAGTAAATGCCTTATCCCCTTAGCCGTAGCCTGATACGTGTAATCTTTCATCCTATCAGTATCATACATAAAGCCGGCCTTTGATTTGCCTTTGGTCTCGCCTGGGGCGAGATCGGCAGGCACTTTGGCGACCACCAATTTATGCTGGATTAGGTATTTCAACACATCGGCTGTTACATTGGGCAATGCCAAATCCCTACATTCCTGTATAATATTATCAAAGGTTTCTTCAAAAATTAATTTTTCCAAAACCCCTTTTTCTACCGCATCCAGATCCATTATTTTAGTTGGTACAACAGCCATTTATTTAAAGATGATTTTAAAATAATTTGTTTGCGGCAATCGGGATATTGTTTAAAAAAACGCACCGAATCGTTGGTTATCAAATGAGGGTACAATCTTAATTTACCTTCAACATACGAAACCGGATGGTCGAAAGTTCGGCAACCCCGACGGTTTAAAAAATATAACAGCGTGTTGGGATTGGGGTCGAAAGCCGCTAAAATTTTATGATTTGGGGTCACACCATTTTGGGTAAGCCATTGATCAATTTTTTTAAAATCGTTTGGTTCAAAAAACGTTTGGTATAAATATTCGCCGGGGGTATAGCGCAGCCTAAAATTGTTTTTGGCATAAATAAACCCCCAAACCCCCACTAACAATATGGCGATGAAGGCTATAAAAGGGCTAAAACTAAAAAGCCATTTGAACCCAAAGGCCATAAAAAAAAGAAAAACCGGAAGAAGTGTGATACTATAATAATCGTGATAGCGGAATTGCCCGGCCATTAAAAAATAAATACATAATGCTCCAGTTAGCGCCAGGGCAGCAAAGAGTTTGAGGGAAGTTTTTTCCTTAATAAACGGAACTGAAATTATTCCTAAACCTATAAATAGCCACTGAGGGTAATAATATATTTGATGAAACCAGTTGGCATAAAAAATATGAAACCACTCCTTCATTTCGGCCATGGATGATGGAATAGCCATACTCATCAAAAAATAAGACCCTCCTACCTCTCTTTCCAACCACTGGCAATAGTAATACCATCCAAAAACCAAAAGAAAAACGATAAGGGATACACCTGATAATTTTGGTTTTTCACGCTTTTTAAAAAATTGAAAACCCTCTACCGACACAATAGCAATCACAAATATGAGGGAAGTAATTTTAACTAAACAAGCCAGGGTGGCAAATAGTGTAAACCAAATTAGGGCTGATTTAGAAGGATAATTTTTAAAAATAAACCACTGACGCAAAGCTAAAAGCATTAAAGCCAATGATGCCGTATCAGGTAAAAAATTGGGTGTGTAAAAACTAAGAATGGAACTGCTGAACCAGGTGAATGAGATTAAAAAAGCCGCCCATTTATTGGCCAGCCAAAGGCAAAGTAAATCAAAAGCAGCCCACAACCCTATACCCATAAGGCACCACATGATAAAACGATACCAAAAAGGCGAATAACCAAAAATTTTGTAAAACAACGCCACCGTATAATTAACAATAGGAAACTCGCAAGGGGTAATACCTTCTCTGGTGGCAGTTTCCATTACCCGGGGCTCAAAAAAATTAAAACTAACCCGTGAATAATTTAAGGCTATGGATGCCCTATCGGCTTGTGCCCCCTGGTGGATGGACAAAGGAGGGCTCGAAATAATTTTATTAAATTCAAATAGTAATGCAACAGCAACCCAAATAATTAAAAACAGGAAATGCCTGTTTGCTAACTTTTGGAAAAAGCTCTTTATTGATCTCAATTGGTTTCGATAAATGATTTTATCAAAGCAGGGATGGCGTCCTTATGCACAAAAATGGTAATGGTTTTCAGTTTCAAATAATTTTCGGAAATATAAACATATCCTTCTATGCCGCTGGTATTTCCCCACGAGTTTTTGGTTATATAATACCGTTTGCCTTTTTGGTCTTTGGCTATGCCGGTAATGTGCATCAGGTGGTCGTCGGTGGTTTCGTGGCTGTCGAACGTGGCCTGTCTTAGTTCCTGAGTTGGTGCGTCTTCCACAGGCAATGTATCACCAATGGTTTCTCCTTTTTTTAATAAAACAGCTGCACCACCTTTTCTTGCAAAACCGGGCTCACTTACATCGCCATCCCATTCCACGGTATACCCCCGGTCGATGGAGGTATGTATAATTTCAATAAGCTGGTCCATGGGCACATTCATGTATTGACCTCTTGAATAATTATCAGGCACTTCCACGCTAAACGGCTTGTAATACGAATGATGGGTAAAACTGGTGAAGCCTAAATAGTCATCAGGATTTATACTAAGTGTGGCAGCAAATTTCATAGCATTAAAACTAATATTATTGTACTTGAACAAGGCAGGGCACACTCCCAAATATTTATCCAAAATGGATTCAAACCCTTCTTTCCAATGAGGCTCGATTGGCTTTTTTGATAACACCGAATCCAGATACTGTTTTAAAATTATTTCAAGTTCGCTGTGATTATGTGATTCAGCATTATTTTTTCCATTATATACTTCCTCAGGCATCATCCCATAAGTTTTCATTACATAAAAAAGATTGTGGGCCAATGCCCCCTGGCTAAAATTGGCTTTGCCGTCGTAGCGAATATAAAGGATGGCTTTTTCCAAATATATTTTGCGCACCACATACATTTCAGACAGGTCAACCTTTTTGCCTGTTTTTCGCAAAATTTCTGACTCTATAAACGATGAGGCACTAAAACTCCAGCAAGTGCCTGTATTTCCCTGGCTTTTTACATCGGTAGCCTCCAGGTTTTTTACAATGGTAAATTGAAAAGGTCCTTTGGTTTGGGCATTTCCCAAAAGGAAAATTCCTAACAGAAATAGTATTATAGTTATTTTTTTCATTTTATATGTCTTATTATTTTATTTAGCCGGGGCTCAAAAAGTAAAATTAAATAATCTGTTTTATTAACTTTTTTCTTGATAAAAAAGTTACAAAAAATCAAGGCAAAACGATGCTCCCTTGCCTATTCCAGCACACCCCCGCCGTTTTGCCAAGCCCACCGCACCTTAACCCGAGACCTCACCTGTTATTCAAAAGCTTTTTCCTTGAAGCAGAAAATTTACTTCTGAAAAATGCCAACCATATACTCATAATCTCTGTACTCATAATCTAATGGTCTTCCATGGGTTTCACCCTCGCCAGGGCATTTACAAAGTAATATCTTTTATTGGTTAAATTAAGGCAGCGGAACCGTTTTCTTTCCAGCGGCCCTTTTCTGAAAAATTTATTTCCATCCAATACAAAGTCTTTGTTTTCGGGCAATTCTTCCAAATTTAAAAGTCCGTCATCGGGCTGATGGTATTGCAGAGCTTTTAATAAATCTACATCGGCACAACTTGAAGCAGCCGGGTTTTGCATGTATTTATGCAATGCTGTCAATATATTTTCGGGAAACACATGCTTTGCTAAAAAGGGTTTCATCAAATGCTTAAAATCGGCTTTCCATTCTTTGCCATGAGGTGCTGCTTTATTTTGGTGTTTGTTCCAGCAGGTAAGGTGGGCCACTTCGTGCACAAAGGTTATTAAAAACGAAAACGGGTTGAGGCTTTTGTTTACGGTAATCCTATGCCCTTTGCCCTGAAATGGCGGACGGTAATCACCCAATTTGGTGGCCCGATGTTTGGTAAGTTTTAAATGTACGTTGTTGGTAATTATCATTTCGGCCACCTGTATTTCGGTTCCCAGAGGTAAAAAAGGATGTAATTGCTTAGATAATGGAATTAACTGAGGATGCATTATCTTATTGTCTGCTTTTTTTTATTTTTACTATCCTTTAAACCTTAATACCTGACGGAATCTAAATCCCAATCAAAACTAATTTAACCTTTCTACTTTAACCTTTCTCAATTCACCACATTGGCGTCTTTATTCCGCACTACCTGTAATACCGTTTTACCCACGGCCATAAGAGTTTGTTTATCAATAACACTCATATTGTCATCATGGGTATGCCAATATTTTCCAAACCCCGATTCGGTTTCTGAACTGTAATCAATAATATCTATCGTAGGTACATTTCCATAAAAACTCAGGTACACATGATCATCCGTTATTCCGGCTTTATTATATTCAATAAAATAGCTTCCATAACCCATTGATATGGCTGTTCGCCAAACATATCCCACTAATTCGTTATCAAACCTTACCGACATTTCTTCCCTGGCAAATTGGGCATTTTTAGCCCCTACCATGTCCAGCAATATTCCATTTTTGGCCATATAATCGGTGGTATGCGGATGCTTTGCCCAATATTGTGACCCCAAACACCATGAATCTTTTATTTCACTATCGTTGGAACCACCGTCTTCTACATCAAAAAATATGATATCTATGCCCATTTCGGGTTTGTTGGCATGCATTTGTCTGGCCATTTCTAACAACACCCCTACCCCACTGGCTCCGTCATTGGCCCCGTCTGATGGGGTGGTTTTATCCTTTAAATCCTGATCGGCTTGTGGTCTTGTATCCCAATGGGCACACAACACCATCCGGTTAATGCTTTTTGGGTTAAAACTTCCTATAAGGTTTTTGGCTTTTAAAATTTCGTTTTTGTAATTTTTGGCATCAAATGTTTGAATAATTACAGTGTCAGCCCATTTTTTAAGCATGGTCTCCAGCCATTCCCCGCATTTTTTATGCGGCTCAGTATTGGGCACCCGAGGACCAAAACTTACCTGCTTTGCTATATACATATAGGCACTGTCAGCATTGAAATTATTGGGAAGAACTGCTTTTTGGGTTGCTGATGAATCTCCTTCATTTTCTGCAGGGTCCTTAGATGGTCCCTGGCAAGAGGATACGGCAATTATCAAAAAAAGGGTGCTGGCAATTAAAATATATTTCATGGAAGTAATTGTAAAATTTATTTTTGAATGTAGCTGCAAATCTAAAATAAAAACGGTATCATCCACTTGGCTTTTATGAGTTGCTAATTTTAGGTTTGTCAAATTATTTAACTTCTAAGTTTCTCAAATTATTTTAGGATGTCTCAACATCCATTTAACATCGATTCACTTCCGTTTTCCACCTTAACATCATTATACCCTTTGGCTCACCTATTTTTCTCTTCCTTAATAATTATTGGGTGCCTCTTATTCTGATTTTTAATTCCTTATTATCCCTACCGACCAACGGCCTAAATATTTCCGTTAAAAAGACCTGTTAATTCATAGTATTAACAATAAATTTGCACTCTAATTTTAATTAAAAATGAAAAAGCTAAAATTGGCTTTTATAGCTTTGGTATTGATGGGCCTTTCAACGCAAGGAACAGCCCAAATTAACACCCCAAAACTCAGCCCCCATTGTTCAATTATGCAAGAGGTTGGGTTTAATGAAATAAGCATTGATTATTGCCGCCCCAGTGTAAAAGGTCGTGTGATATTTGGCGATTTGGTTCCTTATGGCCAAATATGGCGCACTGGGGCTAATGCTAGTACCAAACTTAAATTTAAAGACGATGTGGCCATTGAAGGCCATGAAGTACCCGCTGGTGAATACACTCTTTACACCATTCCGGGAAAAGACGAATGGACTATAATTATTCATACAGTTACCTCCTATTGGGGCGTAGGCAAAGATTACAAAGAGGCTGATGATTTAATCCGATTTAAAATAAAACCAATCGCCTTAAATCATAAAATTGAAACCATGGCCATTGAAATGTCGGACATTACTACCAACAATTGTTATTTAGAAATAAAATGGGACCAAACCCTGGTAAAATTTAAAATTGAAACTTTTACCGATAAAAAAGTAATAGATGAAATTGACCTTAAGATGAAAGGGGTTAGCCAGTCTACATATTATCAGGCAGCTGTTTATTATCTCGAAAATGGTAAAGATTTAAACAAAGCTCTTGAATGGATAGAGAAAGCTTTAATAAATAACGAGAAGTTTTGGATACTTAGGCAGAAAGCCATGATATTAGCAAAATTGGGTAAGTATAAAGAAGCCATTATTTTTATTGAACGCTCCATAAAACTGGCTGCCGAAGCCGAAAATGATGAATTTAAAAAACAAGACGAAAAAGCGATGGCCGAATGGCGTGCATTGATTAAATAATATTTCCCATTCAAAAATTAAACCTTTCGGCAACATCATTAAGCCCTAATATTTGCAAATGCAAAAAAAACAACTTTTAATTCTTATCCTTCTTGTAGGCGGGGTAGCCGCATGGTTTTTTTTAAAACCCAATACCACTGGCACTTCCGACAAAAGCAAAACTGATTTTGCCATTAAAAACACCGAACAAATTACTAAAATTTTTATATCCAATAAACAGGAAGGGAATGTATTGCTCGAAAAGAAAAATGGGATATGGATGGTAAATGGGAAATACGAAGCCTCCAAACCATTCATGGAATTTTTTTTATTAGAAACTTTAAAAAAAATAAGAGTGGCCGGCCCTGTTCCTTTACCAGCAAGGCAAAACGTGATTGCAAGCATGGCTACCATGGCTACCAAAGTAGAAATATATAAGGGTAACGAGATAGATAAAGTATATTATGTAGGCCAGCCTACCAGTGATATGACCGGAACTTATATGTACCTTGAAGGCAGCAAAGACCCTTATATTACCCATGTACCCGGGTTCGATGGATTTTTGAGCACCCGCTATCCAGTGACCGAAAAAGAATGGGTAAGTAAAGTGGTAATGGATTTTAAACCGGAGGACATAAATGCCGTGGACATAAACTTTCCTGATAATATTAATGAGTCGTTCACCATTACCCGTAAGGGCCATACCAATGATTTTGATATAACATCATCACAAACCTCAAGGGATGGAAAGCCAAATTACGCGGCGGTAAAATCATACTTTGGCATGTTTGTTAACAAAACTTGCGAATCTTTTATTGATTTAACCCCTCTGAAAATTGACAGCATAAAAAAAACAAAACCTTTCTGCGTCATCACTTTGACCGACAAAAAGGACAGAATCCATAAATTGACAGTTTATAAGCGGGAGTCTTCAGAACGTGACCATGGAGTTTACGACAACAAAGGTAACCGACTGGCCTATGATCCATCGCGATTAAATGCTTTTTTGAACAACGATAAACGGGTGATGGTGATTCAGGATATCGTGTTCAATTCAATTATGATTAAGTATTCAGATTTCTTTTTAAATCAAACAGGTGATTAAGTTTATTTGTGCACTTTTAGGTTTTTTATTTTTCAAGTTTCCCGGTGCTATAATCGGATACCTTTTAGGTTCGTTCATAGAAAACATGAGCGGGTCAACATTAGGTGAAACAGAGCCGGTTTTTAGTTCAGGAACCCGAGCAGGAGGAGATTTCAGCCATTCGTTTCTGGTGCTTACCGCTGCCGTGCTTAGGGCCGACGGAACTGTAACCCGCAATGAACTTGAATTTGTAAAAGAATTGTATAAGCAAAATTTTGGTATTGATAAAACAAAAGCCGACATGCTTGTGCTACGCGACATATTGCAAGGCGAAATAATTCAATGGGAAACTGCCTGCCTTGGCATAAAACAAAATATGATTCAAACGGAGCGTGTAAAATTAATTCATTACCTGTTTGGTATTGCCAAAGCCGATGGCAGCATCACTCAAAATGAGTTGAATACAATTCGAAATATTTCATTAAATATCAGCCTTTCGCAATGGGATTTTGAAGCCATTAAGGTAAGGTTTACCCATACCTATAGCCAGGAAAATTATGAAGGATATACAGGCGGTTATGGCAGGCAAACGTCTTTTTACAAACGTGACGACCATTATAAAACCCTCGGACTGGAAAGTTCGGCTACGGATGAAATTATAAAAACAACCTACCGCAAGCTGGCTCGTCAGTATCATCCCGACAAACATGCAAGCAAAAGCCCGCAGGAAGTGAAAGCTGCCGAAGAAAAGTTCAAAAAAATTCAGGAGGCGTATAATGAAATAAAGAAAGAAAGAGGTTTGTAAAGAATTTCTTTTTTTAAATCCTAAATTTTAAATATTTAATAGTCTTGCCTTTTTCCAGCCACTTCGTTTCGTAATAGGTTTTTATTTTTAATTCTTCCGATAGATCCGGCCAATTATAAATATCGTTTTGATTTTCCAAAAGTTCATACTTTTTTTCTTTTATCAAATCCAGGGTGTATTCATACAAATGGTCATCATCAGTTTTTAAATTTATAATTCCATTAGTTTTTAAAAATTGCTTGTAGCGGGTTAAAAACATGGGGTGGGTTAGTTTTTTGCGATCCTTATTAGGCTGTGGATCAGCAAAGGTTATCCAAATTTCATCTACTTCATTGGGGGCAAAATGCTCGGCACAATGATCTATTTGAATCCTCATGAAGGCCGCATTTTCCAAATTTTCTTCCATAGCGGTTTTGGCTCCCTTCCACATCCTGGCTCCTTTTCTGTCAATTCCTATAAAATTTCGTTCAGGAAATAGCCGAGCCAGTCCCACTGTGTAAGCACCATGTCCGCAGGCCAGTTCAAGGGTTAAGGGGTTTTGGTTTCCAAAAAAATCCTGCCATTTTCCGCACATTGACTCCGGCAGTTGCACCATGTTTTTAAACGTAAGGTTTTGTTCAAACCGGGCCAATTTGTTTTTTCCCATTGGGGCAAAGGTAAGTTTTGTAGTTTTGTGCTACAAAAAATGAAGGAGATAAAACTTTCAGGAGTGGTAATAACCTTTAACGAGGAGCAAAAAATAGCCAGATGTATTCATTCACTCCTAATGGTATGCGATGAAGTTATTATTTTAGATTCCTTTTCCACAGATAAAACGTACCAAATTGCCAAAGAATTGGGGGCCAAGGTTTTTGAGCACAAATTTGATGGACATATCCAACAAAAAAACAGAGCCATAACGTTTTCATCTTCACCCTACATTATATCGTTGGATGCCGATGAGGAACTGAGCCCCGAACTTATTGAGTCCATAATAAAAGTAAAACAAAGTTGGAAATTTGATGCCTATAGTATGAACCGACTCAATAATTATGGCGGCCAGTGGATACGCCACGGGGCCTGGTATCCCGATAAAAAATTGCGGCTTTGGGATAGCCGGCTAGGGGCCTGGGGGGGAGAAAACCCTCATGATAAATTTATTTTAAATAATGGCTCTAAAATATCCCATTTACAAGGAAATCTATTGCACTATACTGTGAACGGATTGACAGATTTAAAAAACCAAACCGAAAAATTCTCAACTATTGCAGCCCGGGCCATGTTCGAAAAAAATAAAAAAATAATCTTCGTTCAAATTTTTTTAAAAACCCTTTTCCGGTTTATTAAAGAATACTTTTTTCTATTAGGTTTTATGGATGGAAAGGCCGGGCTGGATATAGCACGAATGAATGCCAAATATGTTTGGCTTAAAAACATCAAACTTCAAAAATTATATAACCACTAACTCTATTTTACTTTGGCTGTAAATGAATTTTTAAGACCTGAATAGCTGGTCAAATCTACTTTTAGCGAACCAACTGCCAAATCAGCTTCCACCCTAATAGGAATTTTATTTTCATCATCACTTACCCAAAGTGTAATTGCCTCATCATCGCTAAACACACGATCAGCCACTGCTTTAGGTTTTATTTTTATGCATTTTACTTTACCAATATCGCTTTTTATGGTTTCCTTGCCTAAATAGGTAAACTCCAAATTATAAATTTCCTGGTCTAGGTATATATCGAGTGGGTATTTTTGGCCTTTAGCGGCAGATGCAAAATCGATAGTTCGTGCATAATACAGCGCTCCAATTATATCTTGCACATAAGCCGGGCAATCCATATTTTTCTTTTTCCCTTTAATGCGTTTTTTGTCATGGTCAAAAAATACAAGGTCTATGTCGCTGTAGCTGTCTTCTTTTACAGATTTAAAATATTTTACAGGGGCCATATATTCCAAATCCATATAAGATTCAAACCGGTCGCGAACCTTAAACATCCAATCGAAGGTACTCAAGGTTTTACCATCCGCTATAAGGTGATAGGTTTGGCGATCATGCACTTCTACCGGGGTTTCATCCACCCTTAGTTTAATTTTTGCTGCATTAATAATACCATAATGAACCCGGTAGTTCAATTCCTCGCCATAAGTAAAAGCGGTGTTAGATAGCAGTCGGTGTGGTGCTGTTTTAGTATCAGCCTCTGTTTCCAGATTTTGCCTGATTACAAAGCTGCTTAAAACAAATGCAATGGTTATTATTAGTATCTTTTTCATTCTAGTTCAATTTCTGTTTGGCAAATATTATTCCAAATAAAGTAACCTTTCTAAAGTTCAAATATAAAAATTCTATATTTGTCGCACTTCACGTTGAAAAATATTTCATTCCTTTTATGTTTTATGTTCGGTGGCTTTTACAGCCATTCACAACTAAATAATTCACTTCTATATACTGCCAATGCCGACAGTTTAATATCTCCTGGCTCTAAATTTGGTTTTTTATTAGATAATGTCAATTATATACGTAATACCGAATACAAAAGTGATATTGAGCAGGGAGCTACCTGGGCAGGTATGCAACTTTGGCCATCTGCAGTGTACCACTTTAATGATAAAATCCTTTTTAAAGCCGGTTTCTTTTTACAAAAAGATTTGGGTAATACTAAATTCAGAACGTTAATTCCAACCTACACGGTATCCTATACCAATAAAAACATAAAGGTAAATTTTGGCACTTTAGATGGAAGCCTTGATCACAATCTTATTGAACCCATGTACGCCACTGAAAACTTTATTGACAAGCGTATTGAGAATGGCTTGCAATTTATTGGAAAATACAAGCGGTTGAAATATGATGCATGGATTGATTGGGAAAAAATGATTTACAGAACATCTGCATCTCCCGAGCTGTTTACAGTTGGAATAAGCTCAGATTTTAAATTTATTGAAAAATCAAACTTTTCCTGGAGTTTTCCAATTCAAATAATGGGAAGGCATCAAGGCGGAGAAATTTATGCGTATCCTCACAGCAATATAAAAACTCAATTTAATTTTGCCTATGGCACCCATTTAACCAAAAAGATGCCGGGTAGAGTAATCGACAAAATTGATTTTCAGGGATATTTAACTTTTTATGAAGATTTGGCACCATCCAAAGCCGATTCGTTTATGGACGGGACTGGGCAGTATTTAGCACTTAGTCTTTATCATAAGCATGCAGGCATAATGTTTAATTATTGGGATGCTCATCAATTCATTTCCCCTTTGGCTGAACCATTATATGTTTCAAAAAGCCGGAAGAACGAGACCTTTTATTTGCAATATAGAAAAATGGTGATGCTAAGATTTATGTATGAAATACCCTTGTGGAATAAATTTTCTCTTGTGGCTAGAATGAACAATATTTATGATCTCTCCGAAAAAGAATATAACCAGGTAATGGAAATTTATTTTAAATTCAATTTTGGGATTTAAAACCTTATAAACCATTAAATTTGCACTCCATTCAATGATAGAGACCGGAAAAGATTTAAGGGCAAAAATAGAATCTACATTAGAGGCGGTAAGGCCTTATTTAAAAGCCGATGGTGGTGATGTGGAATTTGTTGATGTTTCACCTGAAATGGTTGTGAAACTAAAACTTTTAGGTACCTGCAGTACTTGTACAATGAGCCGCTTTACAATGAAAGCGGGTATAGAAGATAGTCTAAAAAAAGCTATCCCTGCTATTACCTCTGTCATAGCTGTCTGATTTTTCTAAAAAAATAATCCCCTTATTTTCAGTTGTATAAAAAATTTATTTCATTTTAATGCAACTATTTTATGACATAACCAGTCTAAGTATGTGTAAAGGAAAAAGTTATTATAGAACATTTTTTTTTACGATTACTCATATACGTTTTCAAAGGTTTAGGTAGAATCCCATTCTTGAGAAAGGATGGGATTTTTTATTGTCCCTGTTGTGAACTTCTTTTTTATAAATTAATTATGAAAATTGATGGGATAAGGTATACTTTGCAAAGCACAATTATTTACCATGAATTTAAAAAGCTGGCTGATCCTTATCCTTTTTTTTATTTGGGGAGTTTTTTGTTGGCAATGGTATTCATGCAGGATTAAAGGTTTTTGTATACTTGATACCATAAGCCTGGAGGAAGATGAAATCCAGCCGTACGACCCACCTTTTACATTCAGTAAATCATCTTTTGTTTGTATTAAAGGCAAGGGACTTCAGAATTATATTGACTCATTAAAAAAACTTATGAAAGACGGTAAAAGTGTTACTATTACTGGCCTATATGATTCCTCTGAAACAAATAAATCTACATTTCATAATCTTGGGTTGGCACGTGCCAATAGAATAAAGAGCCTTTTATCGGCAGCTTTGGATACGTCTAAAATATTTACTCAATCCAAGTTGTCTAGCATATCTATGCCTCAGGCACCATTTATAGCCCATATTACTGATATTGAAATAAATGAAAATGCAGAACCGGAAGAATTTGAAACGCAAACCATTATTAGGGAAGACAATAAACCTGATAAAAAACCAACCCCTGTAAGTAATAAACCAGTTGCGTCTAATCCTCAAAAAGTTGAAAACGATTATATTATTAATTTTGAACCCAACTCAATAAAAAGAGCACCATCCTCTGAAATTGATAATTACCTTAATTCCATGGCCGAGAAGCTAAAAGAAAGTGGTAAAAAATTAACTATAACCGGCCATACCGATAATACCGAAGATGAAAAATTAGACCGCATAAGAGCCTGGGTAATTAAAAGCGAATTGATGGAAAGAGGTGTAAACCCAACCCAATTAATAACGAAGGGAAAAGGGCAGAATGAACCA
>JBJXDS010000055.1:0-9622 GCA_046154525.1 Bacteroidia bacterium | reverse complement strand
TGGTTTAGTTTTTTATTGAAAATTTGCTAAATTTTTTTTTTAGTTAAAAACACTAATTTAATTTTAGTTATTAAAATCTAATATAACAGATAAATACCATTAATATGAAAACTAGGCTCTTTTTTTTAAAGTCAAACTTTCTATTGTTTTTTATTTCAACCATTCAATTTGCTACTGCCGCTTCACGTTACTGGATAGCTACTACTACTTCAACCTGGAACAGTACTTCCAACTGGTCAACTTCTAATGGTGGTTCAGGTGGAGCTTCAGTTCCCGGATCATCTGATGATGTTTATTTTACAAGCAGTAGAAATGGAAATTGCACCATTGATGCCACAGTCAATATAAATGGTATTGATATTGGTGGTTACTCTGGCACTATAACAAATACAACTTATGCATTTACGGTATCTGCCAACAATTACTTTACACAAAGTTCAGGGACCTTTAATGGAGGAAGTTCCAATATAACAATAAATGCTCGACTTAGTATATCCGGCGGAACATTTAACTGTGGCAGCGGAACCGTAGATATTAACGGTACTGGATTTTACCTCTCTGGAGGTACCTTTACGTCTACGTCAGGCAACATGTATGTGTTAAGTAATTGGAGTCATACTACTGCAGGAACATTTAACCACAATAATGGTACAGTTATTTTCGATGGTGCAACAACCAATTATCAATTATTGATGGTCGGTGGAATAGAAACATTTTATAATTTTAAGATAGATAAAACAAGTAATGGAACCGTCTCCCTAGTAACCACCAATGATAAGGTAATTATAGTAGGGACATTAACATTAAGTCAGGGGAATTTTGGATCATGGAATAGTAACCCTGTGGCAATAGAAGCACAAGGACCGGTAACGATTTTAAGCGGGTTTGGAACTGTGTCTCAATATGCCACCCTTAGCTTTACTGGTACTGCCAATCAGGATTTTGATTTAACCAGCGCTACCAATAAGATAGATGGCAATATTACGATAAACAAATCGAGTGGTCAGGTTAATTTGTTATCATCCGTTGTTATGGACGGTGCAGGGGTTATGAACTTTACTGCAGGTACATTAAATCTCAACGGAAATTCTATTACCATTACTTATGGTCAACCTTCCATATGCACTGGCACTTTTAATTTGTCTGGAACTGGGACCCTGACGAATTACGGTTGGTCACAAACAAGTGGATCGCCGGCCTTTTCAATTAGTGGGTCTTCTACCTTTGCCATTGGATCAGGTCATTTTGCAATGTCCACAGGTACCTTCAATGGTGGAAGTGCCACTCTTGATTTTAATGGTAATTTTAATTTTACAGGTGGTACATTTACGGGAACCTCCGGAACGATGTATCTGTCAAGAGATTGGGCCCATAGCACAGCCGGTACATTTACGCACAATAGTGGTACGATAGTATTTGATGGAAACTTTAGCAGCCCTCCTGGAAAAATACAAATGGTTGGTAATACCGAAACGTTTTATAATCTAACATTCGCACTAGTTGCGGGTTCACAATGTATTTATACAGCAAGTGATAATATTATAGTTTTAGGAACCCTAACTCTAACAACCGGTTCAGTCTCACCATGGAATGGTGGCAATGCAGTATCTATAGAGGCGCGGGGTGACGTTTTGGTTACAAGCGGATTTGGCACTTTTTCAAGTGATGTTACATTAAAATTTGCTGGTACTACGCAAGCACTAACTATGACGGGTGCAGAATCAAAATTACAGGGAAATTTTACTATAAGTTCCACAACCAACTTAAATCTTGCATCAAATGTTACTATGGCCTCCGGCAAAACAATGACAGTTTCTGCAACAGGTGCATTAAATATGAACACTTATGTAATAAGTGGTGCCGGTGGTTTTACGACCAGTTCAGGAAGCAAACTTAGAATCGGTTCTACAGGGGGGATTGCCTCTTCAGGCGCAACTGGAAATGTGCAGGTAACTGGCACACGTACCTTTAGTACCGGTTGTGATTATTATTTCAACGGTTCAAATGGTGCGCAGGTAACAGGCACTGGCTTACCAGCTACAGTTGGTATATTTTCTTCGAGTAATACCGCAGGAGTTACTCTTCAATCCAACGTATCTGTTAGCAGCTCTCTTCAAATTTCTGGCATTCTTGATCTTGGAAGCTATACAATAAATAGATCTAGTTCAGGTGGTTCAATGAATTTAAATGCGGGAGGAACTTTAAAAATTGGAGGTACTAATACGGTACCCTCTAATTATACTACACACTCTATTGATGCAACGAGTACAGTAGAATATACCGGAACTACACAAACTGTGGCGGGCCTTAACAGTTCTCAGAATTATGGAAATCTAACTATAAGTGCTACCGGAGCTGTAACCACAAATAGCTTTACTGTAACTGGTATATTAACTGTGAACAGCAGCAAAAGTTTTATTCCTTCATCTGGAACCATTACCATGAACAATGGTTCAAGTATTGTTAATTCTGGAACACTTACCTTTTCAAGCCTAACTTTGGCCACTTCCTCCACAGTAACTGCCACTGGTAATTTTGCAGTAGCAGGCACCTTTACAATAAGCTCAGGAGCCACTTTTACCCCAGCAGCATCCAGCATTATTAGTGGCGTAGGAACCTTAACAGGTAGTGGCACCGCCAAGGTAACCCGAACCGCAGCAACTGCTGACTTTAATAGTCAATATACGATTGCATCAAAAACTTTGACTAATTTAACCATTGTATTAGAAGGAGCTGCCTCAGAAATAATAAGTGGAATAACTTATGGAAACCTAACCATTAATAATACAAACGGAGTAACCTTAGGTGGCAACACCATTATTAACGGAACCCTCACCCTAACAAGTGGCTCTGTTAATTATTCTTCCTTTTCCTTGACCCTTGGTAATGGAGCCACAATTATACTAACCGGTGGCACCTTACCATCCGCTCCAGTTTTTGGAACTAGTGTAAATGTTAGCTATCCGTCGCATACAACTTCTCGAACAACATCATTTGAAATACCTACAAGTTCTACGGTTTTAAATAATTTGTCTATAGCCAATACAAATGGAATTAATTTGGGATCATCTCCAACCATAAACGGAACACTGACATTAGGAGGTGGAAATTTTTCTTTAGGGACCTTCAATTTAATAATGGCCTCAGGTTCTAGTCTATCAGGAGGCTCTTCTTCCACTTTTATTTATACCGGTAGTACTGGTCAATTTAAATATTTAAATTGTGTTGCTTCTAGCACAAGAACGTTTCCAGTGGGTCATACTAATTCATCTGCAGGATATGTACCACTTGTAATTACCTTTAATAGTGGCCACACTACAGATGATTTTGGAGTAGTGGCTTACAATCTTGTAACTAATGATGGCACGAGAACAGGAAGCGCTTATACCACGGCAGTGGTAAAAACCACATGGAATATTAGTGAAACTGTTTCAGGAGGGTCTAATATCAATTTACAATTCCAGTGGAATGGAACGGATGAAGGTTCTACATTTAACCGGGCCAGTTGCCAAATGGCTCACTATACTTCATCATGGGGCAATGTAGGAAGTTTAGGCAGTGCGAGCGGTTCCAATCCATACACCTTTACCTACAGCAATTATACTGGAACTTTTTCTCCCTTCGGGATAAATGGAAATGGGGGGCCATTGCCAGTATCATTACTTTATTTTGATGCCAAAAAAATAAACAATCTTGGAAACCTGCTATGGGCTACTGCCTCAGAAACAAATAACGATTTTTTTATAATTGAAAAAAGCAAAGATGATAGGATTTATTATTCAATTGGAAAAATTACTGGTACAGGAAATAGTCAACAAATTATAAAATATGAATTTGTAGATTCAAATTTGTGCGGTGGTATAAATTACTACCGATTAAAACAAATAGATTATGACGGAAAAGTTTATTCATCTGCAAAAACCTTTATACAAAATGAATTTCCCCAATCAGAAATAAACATTTGGCCTGTTCCGGCAACCAACCAAATTACTATAGAATTTAAAAATACTAATCGATTCAACAATTTTGTAATAACTGATTTTCTGGGATTAATAGTTCAAAAGGGGGAAATAACGCCATCAAATCAATCTGTCAATTTAAGCATAAACCTTATTAATTTAAAATCAGGTCAATATTACCTATTATTAAAAAATAATTTTGGATCCTATGTCGTTAAGAGTTTTTCAATAATTAGATAAATTTGTTTTTAGCTTTCTAAATATACATTAGAATACCAAATCACAAGTTTTACCTTTTAATCCAAATTACTCCGGCTTCATCATCGCCATCACTTCCCCACTTACCCCGGTATAACTGAAACCACCGTCGTGAAAAAGGTTTTGCATGGTAACCATACGGGTATAATCTGAAAATAATGTAACGCAATAGTTGGCACAATCATCCGCAGAAGCATTCCCAAGTGGCGATAGATGTTCGGCATAAGCCATAAATGAATCGAAACCTCCAACACCAGAACCCGCTGAGGTCATGGTAGGAGATTGAGAAACCGTATTAACCCTTACTTTTTTAGCTTTTCCATAATGGTATCCCATGCTGCGGGCAATCGATTCTAGTAATGATTTGGCTTCGGCCATTTCGCTGTAATCAGGAAATACACGTTGCGAAGCTATATAAGTTAATCCTAAAACACTGGCCCATTCATTTAGGGCATCCATTTTAAAACAGGTTTGCAAAAGCCTGTGAAATGAAATGGCAGAAATATCCAGGGTTTTATGCATAAAATCATAATTGAGATCGGTATAAGGATTTTTCTTGCGGATGTTCAAACTCATCCCTACGGAGTGAAGAACAAAATCCAATTTACCTCCCAATTTCTCTTGGGCTTGTTCCACCAGTGAATTCATATCGGTATCCAAACTCACATCGCAAGGAATTACTATAGCATTGGTAGCCTCGGCCAATTTATTTATTTCACCCATTCGCAGGGCAATTGGGGCATTGGTCAATACAAATGTAGCCCCTTCTTGGTGGCATTTTTCGGCTACTTTCCAGGCAATTGAACGTTCATCCAGGGCACCAAAAATTATGCCTTTTTTTCCTTTAAGAATATTATTTCCCATGCTGCAATTTTAAGCAAAAATTAGATAATGAAACGAAGGTAATTTAAAAAACAGGAACGCAGATGACGCTGGTTGTTAAGATAAAAAATGATGTTTTTTTTTAGAGGATAATATCTTTGAACCGCATAGAACATAGCAACACATAGATTAACAGATAGAATAATCCTATGTGAAACCTATGTACCTATCTTTCTATGTGGTTCGGTTACTTTACCATCTTTATCGTGAATTGCCTGTGATTTGCCGCTAAATCTAAAATCGTAAATCTAAAATCGTAAATTTGAAGCCCTATGCAATCCGATACCACATCCAGCCGCAAAGCCGACCATATTGATTTGGCCTTCCTTTCGCAAGTATCGGAAACCGATAAACGATTTTATTATGAACCTGTTTTGCAATCCCATCCAGATAATTCTATTAAACCTATAAATTTTTTAGATACGGAATTAGGAGCACCCATTTGGGTAAGTAGCATGACGGGTGGAACTACTCATGCCAAAACCATTAATCAAAATCTGGCCAAGGCCTGCGGAAAATATAAAATGGGAATGGGCCTTGGCTCCTGCCGGATAATTTTGGATAACGATACTTTTTTAGAAGACTTTAAAGTACGGAAAAATATTGGCGACCAAATGCCATTGTACGCCAACCTTGGCATAGCACAGGTGGAAGAACTTTTAGTATCGGGACATTTTAATAAGATAAAAGAACTTATTGATAAAACGGAGGCCAATGGCTTGATAGTTCATATAAATCCATTACAAGAGTGGCTTCAACCGGAAGGTGACCGTATAAACCAATCGCCATTATTAACTCTCCGACAACTTCTGGATAAAAGTGATTTAAAAATAATTATTAAGGAGGTTGGGCAAGGTATGGGGCCTGAAAGCCTGAAAAGCCTAATGGAATTGCCTTTGACAGCTATAGATTTTGGGGCACACGGAGGCACTAATTTTGCCATGCTCGAAATGTTGAGGGGAAATGAAATACGGAAAGAAGTGTATGAACCGGTTGCTAATATTGGGCATACCGCCGTTGAAATGGTAGGAATGGTGAATGGTATTTTATCTGAATCAAAAAAATATGCCTGTCAAAATTTTATAATTTCTGGCGGTATTAAAAGTTTTTTAGATGGCTATTATTTAACAGAAAAAATAAATGCGAATGCTATTTACGGACAAGCCTCAGCTTTACTAAAACACGCTAAAGAGGATTATGAAATGCTTTGCGAATATTTAGAATTACAGATTAAAGGACTCGCTATGGCGAAGAGTTTTTTGAAAATAAGGTAAAAGATGCTTCCTTCGTCAGCATGACAATCATAGTGTTTTGTCATTCCGAGGAACGAGGAATCTTTTTTTACGCATAAAAAAATGTCAAAACAAATAAAAGGTTACAGTAAACTAAGTAAAGATGCCAAAATAGAATGGTTGATTGATAATTATTTTGAACAACCTGAAAAGGCGCTGCAATTGCTAAAAAGCTACTGGAACGGAGATGCCGATCTACAAAAATTGCACGATGAGTTTATTGAAAATACCCTTACTAATTTTTATTTGCCTTATGGGGTAGCCCCAAATTTTTTGATTAATGACAAAATGTATTGCCTGCCCCTGGCTATTGAAGAAAGCTCGGTGGTAGCGGCAGCGGCTAAAGCTGCCAATTTTTGGGTAAACCGTGGCGGGTTTAAATCTAAAGTTATTTCTACCACCAAAATTGGCCATGTACATTTTATCTGGAATGGAAACGAGCCGGAAAAATTTATAACCTTTTTTGAAAGTATTAAAGGTAATTTGATTGAAAGCACCAATCATATTACCAAAAATATGAGGACCCGCGGTGGTGGAATTTTAGATATAAAATTAATTAATAAAACTACCGAAGAACCCGGCTATTACCAATTGGAAGCCAGATTTGATACCGTGGATAGCATGGGGGCAAATTTTATAAATTCAGTATTGGAAGAGTTTGCCAAAATTTTAAAATATAAAATTGGTGAAAGCTATTTAGCCGATAAAGACATCCAGATTGTTATGTGTATTTTGAGTAATTACACCCCCGAATGTTTGGTTCGCTGCGAGGTAAGTTGTCCGGTGGAAGACTTAAACGATGATAAAGACATTGCCCCGAAAGAATTTGCCAATAAATTTTTAAGAGCCATACGAATTGCTGAAATCGAGCCTTATCGCGCTGTAACTCATAACAAGGGAATTATGAACGGGATTGATTCGGTGGTGTTAGCAACGGGTAATGATTTTAGAGCTGTGGAAGCCTGTGCCCATGCCTATGCCGCCCGAAACGGAAAATACAGCAGCCTTACCCATGCCCAAGTTAAAAATGGAATATTCCGATTTTGGATTGATATTCCATTGTCGCTTGGAACTGTGGGTGGAATTACCACTTTGCATCCTATGGTTAAGTTTAGTCATGAATTATTGGGAAAACCAAATGCTTCTGAATTAATGGAAATAACTGCCGCTGCGGGTTTGGCCCAAAATTTTTCAGCCATCCGAAGCCTTGTTACCACAGGCATACAGAAAGGCCACATGAAAATGCACTTGCTCAATATCCTTAACCAACTGGAAGCCACCGATGAAGAAAAGGACACCATCATTGAATATTTTAAAGATAAAGTGCCAAGCCACCATGCAACGGTTGAGATATTTTGTCAATTGAGGGGTGTAAAGGATTTGAGTGAAATTAATCTGAAATGATTTTAAAAAAATTACCACGGAGGCACAGAGGACACGAAGAAACACTAAGTAAATTTATATTTATAATACTCTCTGTGAAACTCTGTGTTCTCAGTGCATCCGTGGTAAAAAAATAGAATAAAATTGAAACAAACTTATTTCAGCCACGGCAAACTATTACTAAGCGGCGAATACCTCGTTTTGGACGGGGCTAAAGCTTTAGCCATCCCAACCCAAAAAGGCCAGGAAATGATAGTGGAAATGCTTCCGGGTTCGGGTAATATTCATTGGACAGCCAAAGATGTGAATGGAAATATCTGGCTAAATTTTTCTTTTATTTTGGCCGAAGGAGAATTGATTCCAGTTACAGTTGGAAATTTATATCCCCAGGAAGACGTTCTTGTTTTAAAAAAAATTATAGAGAATGCCCTCATTATAAATCCAGATTTTTTAATCAATCAATCCGATTATGAAATAACAACTCACCTACAATTTCCCTCTAACTGGGGATTGGGTAGCAGCAGTACATTGATAGCTAATATTGCCAAATGGGCAGAGGTGGATGCTATGAAATTATTCTTCAATTCATTTGAAGGAAGCGGCTATGATGTGGCTTTAGCTATGGAAGCCCGGGCAATTATTTATCATCTAAAAAATAAAAAACCGCATTGGGAATTTATAAATTTTAATCCTCCATTTGCTCCCGAATTATTTTTTATTCATCTTGGCCAAAAGCAAAATAGTAGAAACGAAATAGCCAATTATAAAACTAAGGCTAAACCAAGTTCTACTCAAATTGAACAAATTTCTTCAATTACCAATAAAATTTTGGAATGCAAAGATTTGGAAAGCTTTGAAAAACTAATAACTGAACATGAAACTATCCTTTCCAAAATCTTGGAAATTGAACCTATAAAAAAACGATTGTTCAATGATTATCCGGGCGCCATAAAATCATTAGGAGCCTGGGGTGGAGATTTTATTTTGGCTGCTGGTAAAGAAGCTAAAGAGTATTTTAAGAAAAAGGGGTTTGAGACGGTTTTGAATTGGGAGGAAATGGTGAAAAGTTAAAAATATTATTTACAACTCCAATTCACCGTACTAACATCATCAGGCGAACCTGCAACACTCAAAGTCATGGTAGCCAAATTACCTTTAGAATCTTTGGTATAGGTATAAGTGGTAATTTTTGCAGCAGAACCCGATTTCGATTCTTCTCTGGTTTTGGCAAGGTTTTTACTTTTTAGCCCGTTAAAACCGTACTTGCGTTCCAGTTTTCCTAAACCATTTGGCATATCGGCATAGTAAGTATAGTTAAAAATAGTTTGAGACCCAACTTCTGGCACGTTTTTTTGTGTTAACAAATTTCCATCCAGCCAGGTGCTTTGATAATTAAGGGTATAGGTATTTGAACCATCAATTGTGGTTAGCTTTTCATTAATTAAATATCCTTGGGCATTGTAGGTGTATTCAGTTTCCTGCACTATGTCTATTTCCAAAGGATTGAGGGTTAAATAATACGTTTCCTTTTTGGTTTGGGCATCTCCTTTGGCATTAAGCGTTATTTCACATTTATATAAATTAGAAGTTTTTGTAATAAAAACTTTGCCCGAAGTACTGTAATCAAATGCTTGAAAATCTATAACAGAATCTTTAAGGGTCATAAATTTTTGTTTTGAAATCCTGCCTTGATTGTCGTATTCAAAAGCAATTTTAAAGGTGGCGGTTACAAAATCCTTAACGACACAAGAATCAGTAGAGACTGGATTTACAGGTTCATCGCTATCATCCTTACATGCTAAAAAAAACAGAATGAAACAAATAAATCGCCTACTTCTCCCGCCGCGG
>JBJXDS010000054.1:0-21416 GCA_046154525.1 Bacteroidia bacterium | reverse complement strand
CAATACCTCTACTTCGTCGGTTTCGTGTTCGGGTAAAAAACCCAAATGGTACCGCCCAAATTTTCTGGATTTTGGAAACAGTTTATTTAATCCAAACATTTTATATAGAGCTACTTCGGGTGTGGGTAATCCCCGCTTGGATTCAGGCAAAAAATTTCCGCTTCCGTCCACCATCCTTACGCCTAAAGCCCCAGCTTCGGGGTGATTATCCATAAATGCAATGCACTTAAGAAAACTGTCTTCTTCTACCACCGTATCAGGGTTTAGCAATAAAACATATTCGCCATTTGATACTTTTATGGCCTGATTATTGGCTTTAGAAAATCCTGTATTTTCATGATTGGCAATGCGTTTTACCCAATCAAATTTTTGGGTAACCATTTCCATGCTTCCATCAACTGAATTATTATCCACCACCCATACTTCACCATCAATACCTCGCATGGCTTTTTGCACCGCCCTAAGGCATTGTTCCAAAAAGTATTTTACGTTGTAATTAACAATGATTACAGAAAGCTTCACAAATCAGCAAACGGGGTTGGGGTGCAAAGCTATATAATTCTGTGGTTGTATAACTTTTCTGAAGATTAAAACTTTGGAAAAGTTAGCCTATCCATTACTTTTGAAAAAAAATCAAAATGAAAAATGTAGTCTTCCTCCTTTTAATTTTTAGTTTTTCAATTACCAAAGCCCAACATACCTTTTCAATTGTTGCCGTTGATTCCGTTACCGGTGAAATAGGAAGTGCCGGGGCCACCTGCGGCGATAGTATAATATGGCCCGGAACACCCGGGGCAAAAATTATTAGCGAAATACTACCCGGAAAAGGGGCCATTCACACCCAATCGTATTACCTTAAAGCCAACCAAACCAATGCCCACGACCGGATGATGGCTGGCGATAGTCCCAAACAAATAATTGCCTGGTTGGTGGCCAACGATGTAGAAAATTACCCTGAAATAAGGCAGTATGGCGTGGTGGATTTTAATAATGGCCATCCCCGAAGTGCCGCTTATACAGGTGCCGATTGTATGGATTATAAAAATCACATTCTTGGAAAAAACTATGCCATACAGGGAAATATTTTAATTGGCAAACGGGTTTTGGATTCAATGGAAGCAAGGTTTAAAAGAACCCCGGGAGCTTTGGCCGAAAAATTAATGGCCGCCATGCAGGGGGCAAAAATGGTAGGGGCCGATAGCAGATGCACATCCAATGGCACAAGTTCCCTTTCGGCTTTTATAAGGGTGGCTTATCCAAACGATAAACCTACTGCCATGTATCTGGATATAAATGTGGCCGGAGTGGCCAAGGGCACTGAACCTATCGACAAACTTCAGACGAAATACAATGTCTGGAAACTGACTGCCGGAACAAAAACTCCCCAAAATCTAAATAAAGTGCATATTGAAATTTTCCCAAACCCTTCTAACAAAGTGGTTGAAATAAAGTTGGATAATGCACAGGTGGATAAAATAGAAATAACAGACATTACCGGCAGGGTGGTTTTGGTGCAGGAAGTAAAATCGAAACTCACTGAAATTGATATGGAATCATGGATGTCGGGTATTTATTTTATAAATTTTTATAAGGGAGAATTAAAGTTAACGATTGCAAAAATTATGAAATACTAAAATTGTTGTAAGTTCGCTGCCTATATGAAAAAAATTGTACTTTCTTGTTTCTTTATTTTACCACTAGCGTTATTAGCTCAAATTCCTCAAAATACTAAAGAATTTTTATCCCTGATTTTATCCCAAAATACAGGATTGAAAAGCACCGATTTGGAAGAGATGAAAATTTCGGCCCAATCTGTGGATCAGCAAAATGGGATTACCCATGTGTATTTTAACCAATTTTATAAAAGCATTCCCATTCATAATGCTGTATTGGGTTTGCATTTGGATAAGGACGGCAAAGTGGTAGCTTTAAATAATACGTTTGTTAAAAATTTAGAAGCCATGGATGTGAATTCAACTCCGTTAACTGTGGCAAAGGATGCAGCCTTATTTGCTATACATGAAAAAAATAATTCCAAAGTGCTTTCTTCTGTCAAAGAGTTGGAAGTAGTTTCAACTTCAGGCCCGGAACAAATTTTTAAAAATAAAGAGTTAGCCAATGGCGATATAAATGTGTATTTAAAATGGATTTTTAAAGATGAAAAATTAAAACTTACATGGAATGTTAATTGGTTAAGCAATGATGGTGTAAACTGGTGGAACATAAGGGTGGATGCCCAAACCGGAAAAATAATAGATGAAAATAACTGGGTAGCAGAATGCCAAAATATTAAAATTCAAGAACCAAATTCCAAACTCCAAATTGCAAATTTCAAGTTTCAAATTTCCAATTCACCAGGCAGTGGCGAAGGTACAGGCGAAGGAAAAACGGGAGCAAAATATGGTGTACTGGCCCGCCCGGTCGAAAGCCCAAGTCATGGAAACCATTCGCTACTAACCGACCCAAGTGATAGTTTGGCATCTCCATTTAGCTGGCACGATGATAATGGGTCTGTAGGAAATGAATACACCATCACCCGTGGAAATAACGTGTTTGCCTCGGATGATAAAGATAATAATAACCAGCCGGGCTACAGCCCCAATGGAGGAACCTCCTTAAATTTTGATTTTGCCTTTGATAAATCCAAACGCCATTCCGACTATTTGGATGCCGCCATTACGAATTTATTTTATTGGAATAATTTGATGCACGATGTTTGGTACCATTATGGGTTTGATGATGCATCCGGGAATTTTCAGGCCAATAATTATGGTAGGGGCGGCGCAGCAAGTGATGAGGTAAATGCCGATGCTCAGGACGGTAGCGGAACGAATAATGCCAACTTTGCAACCCCACCGGATGGGCAAAACCCAAGGATGCAAATGTATGTGTGGAATGTGAGCAGCACCAGTTTTTTGCTAAGGGTAACTGAGCCTACCAATATTGCCAAACCCTATACCTCGGTGCAGGCAGCGTTTGGTCCCAAACTCTCAAAAACACCAATAATCGCCAACCTTATTTTGGTAAATGATGGAACCTCAACCCCAACTTTGGGTTGTCAAACATTAACAAACGGGGCAAGCATCAGTGGGCAAATAGCTCTTATCGACCGTGGAAATTGTAAATTTATTGAAAAAGTAAAATTTGCCCAAGATAAGGGAGCAAAAGCCGTAATAATTATAAATAACATTAGCGGCAATCCCTCCACCATGAGCGGTGATGGAACTATCACCGTTACTATTCCTGCTATCATGATATCAAAAGCCGATGGTGATATTATAAAAAATGCCCTAAAAACAGGGGTAGTTAAAGGAAGTCTATACGATTCGGCTGGAACAGCCGGAAAACAATACGACAGTGATTTTGATAATGGTGTTATTTGTCATGAGTATGGGCATGGAATTTCAAACCGCTTAACCGGAGGGCCTACCAATACAGACTGCCTTACCAACCAGGAACAAATGGGCGAAGGCTGGAGCGATTTTTTTGGATTGGTAATGACCCATAAACCGGGGGATAAAGGAACCGATAAACATGGAATAGGAACATATGTAATAGACGAAGCCAATGACGGGGGAGGGATTAGAAATTATCCTTACAGTACATCTTTATCCATTAATCCGGTATCTTACAAAGACATTATGACTTTTTCCGTACCGCATGGGGTTGGCTCGGTTTGGTGCAGCATGTTGTGGGATATGTATTGGGATTTGATAGCCAAATATGGCTACGACCCAGATATTTATAATGGTAAAGGAGGAAACAACATGGCCATGAAATTGGTAATTGACGGTATGAAACTACAGCCGTGTAATCCCGGTTTTGCTGATGGGAGGGATGCTATTTTATTGGCTGACCGATTGAATAACAAGGGGACCAACCAGGAATTAATTTGGAAAGCATTTGCACGCAGGGGCATGGGATTTGGGGCAAGTCAGGGTTCAAGCAACAGCCGTAGTGATGGAACGGAAAGTTTTATTATTCCTAAATTTGATTTACCATCTATCACAAAAACGGCAGTTTCCGAAATTGAAAACGGCGACACATTGATTTATAAAATAGAACTGAAAAACATTAACACTAACACCATAAAACAAATCACATTGCGCGATACGCTCAAAACAGGATTGCAATTTATCAAAGCCGAAGGAATAGCAAAAGGTTCGTTTAGCAATCCGGTTTATTCGGCAGTTATCGATTCTTTAAAAAGTAATGAAACAGTTACATGTACTATTTATACCCGTGTAGGCAGCCCAACATTTACCAATACTATGGAAATTTCTGATTTTGAATCTGGAGCCGGTAATTGGCAAGATTCTACCTTAATGGGTACAGTGTCTTGGGTATCGCGGGCCAATAAAAAATATAAAGGCACCAAAAGTTATTTTATTATAAATGACGCCGCACAAAGTGATAATGTATTAACAAAATCGTTTAACCTTAATTTAGCCAACCCTTCTTTGGTGTTTTATCATTTCTACAATACCGAAACCGATTGGGATGGTGCGGTGGTTGAAATAAATAAAAATGGAACATGGGAAGACCTTGGCCCGCTTATGGTAGAGAACGGATATAACCGTATTATTTCAAAAAATCAGTTTAGTAATATAAGCGAACAGCCTGCCTTTTCAGGCAACAGTGGCCAATTTATCAGAACATGTATTAATTTAAACCCTTATAAAAATGATACAGTTCAAATCCGTTTTAGGTTTGTAAGTGATGGGGCACAAGGAGGTGAGGGCTGGTATATTGATGATGTTACTTTGGTGGATAATCTCACTTTGATAAATAACACGGCACGGGTTAATTCCATAGTTGGTGGTTCAACCGCAGGTACGGTAAATACTCTTATCTTAAATGGTGAAAAAGTGAGTATCACTACCCCTAAACTGTCGGGATTCAAAGTTTCACCAAATCCATTTAATGATCAAATTGTGGTTCAGTCATCTGCCACCAATTATAAACTGACCCTTACGGATGTTTTGGGAAAAGTGGTTTTTCAAAATAATGAATCCAAAAACACCAGGGTGCTTGAAACGTCCAATCTTGATTCAGGAACCTATTTTCTTAAGATAGAAACAGCAGAAGGAATGGATGTGATTAAATTGGTGAAGTAATTTTTTTAAAAAATCTTAAGAAATCATAACAATTCCCTTCCATGCTTTTCTTTTTAAAAGGCTATTTTCGCGGCGCGGTTTTGATAAATCTAAAATCGTAAATCTAAATCGTAAATAGTTTGTTGCACAAAATAGCCATAGTAATGCCGGCCTACAACGAAGGGGAAGTAATAGCCGAAGTTGTAGAAAAATGGACGGGCTTGCTAAAGCGGGGCTTTACGGATGCCGACCACCCGGTTTTAATAATTGTAAACGATGGTTCAAAAGACAACACAGGCGAAACCCTTACCGAACTGGCTAAAACCAACCCCTATTTAATAGCCGTAAACCAACCCAATGGCGGCCATGGAAATGCGGTGGTAAATGCCTACAAAAAGGCACTGGAACTTGAAGCTGAATATGTTTTCCAGACCGATAGCGACGACCAGTTTGAAACCGAAGATTTTTTTAAACTCTGGGAAAAACGCCACGAGTCTGATTTTATATTGGGCTACCGCAAAACAAGGTTTGATGCGCCTATCCGCCTGGTTATTACCCGAATTTTAAAAGCGTCCATTTTTTTATTTTTGGGTGCCCCTATCGAAGATAGCAATATTCCGTTCCGACTTATAAAAGGCAGTTTTTTAAAAAAATTAATTGCTGCTTTACCAGAGCCAACTCCTTTTGCCCCCAATATTTTTATAGCTGTAATGGCTAAGCGGGCTGGGCAAAAACTTTTCAGTATTCCTATTACCCACAAAGACCGCCACACGGGCGAAGTAAGCATCAAAAAAATGAAATTATTGCAAGTATGCTGGCAAAGTTTTAAAGAATTGGTGGCTTTTCGCAGGGCATTGCCAGGGATTGTGAAGGGATTGAAATCTACCTAAATGAAAAATAAAGGAGCCTTAACTATATTTATTGTAGGTTCAATAGTACTATTTGTTGGCTATCTTTTTAAAATTATGCACTGGCCGTATGCATTCAATTTATTGATTAGTGGTTGTATATTAGTGGTTGGTGGTGGGGTTTATTTTTTATTTATTAACCGCAAGAATTAATTTGCCCGGACATTTAAAAGGTGGACGATGTTCCGATTCGTGGGGACACGAATCAGGGCGGAGTAGTGAGGGGATTGAGAGCATAATTTTCTAAATTCATCTTCTTGGATTAGAGCCTGCAATTTTGTAATCTCATAAAAAAGTTTAGCTTTGCTTTAACCGATTGTTAAAAAAAAATCTTTCTTCAATAAAATTATTATGCAAAGACTTTTAACCCTATTTTTTATAATCTTTACAAGTCTGGCCAATGGGCAATCTTTGCTAACGGTGCGTGATGTATATGATTTTAATGTCGGAGATGTGTTTGAATATAATAGCAGAGAATTCTTTGTTAATGACGGGGCAGGTACCCGAAAAACGATACTGGCAAGAAGAGACTCGAAAAATTTAGACTCTATTATTTACAAGGTAAAAATTGATGAATATTCTTGTATTCTTAAAAATAAGCAACGGTATTTCACTAATTCATCAATTATAGTAGATGAATGTTATACTTCTCTTGATTCATGTATTTGTAATTCTTATAAACATGAGGATTTGCTTTACTATTCCGATACGGTTTATTTTCATCAATTTTGGAAAGTTACAGTAACAGGATTTGGTGGTATGTTTGATGTTTGCAATTGTTTTTATAATGTATATGGAAAAGGCATTGGTTTGGTTTCTTTTCAAAGTGGATTTGTACCGCAATATGTCGCATTAATGTATTACAAAAAAGGTAATGTTGAATTTGGAAAGCATGATGTAAATTTTGAGCAGAAAAGTACCCCTATACCTTCCGCACAGGTTTTTTATCCCAACCCAGTAGTCTCCACTTTGTATTTTTGGGAGCCGTTGCAGCCCAATAGTTCTATTGTAATAGTGGATTGTACAGGAAAGGAGATAATAAAAATAGTCAAAGCGGATTTAATTTCGGAAATAGATATGAGTTATGTAGCCAAAGGGCTTTATTATTTAGTGGTAAATTATAATGGGCATAAATCAGTGTATAAAATTTTAAAACAGTAATCTCATGGCTAAGTTATACTTTTCAAGAAAAAGTTATTCTCCAAAATCGTTCACATCCATCCCATCAAAATTGCCAGAACTCATTAGAAGCAAAACGGTTTTTCCTTTAATTTTTAATTGGATTGTTTCCTTTAACTGAATGCTATCATTAATTACTGAAACCCCACCAAACTGTTCACTCACAAAATCGGGGCTTAGCATTTCCATTTTTTTTAGTTCAAATACATGGCTGTTGTAATACACAATGGCGGTGTCCAATCCTTGCATCGAATCTTTATACTCTTTTAAAAAATCGGCATTCAGACTGCTAAAGGTGTGCAACTCAAAAACTCCGACAATATTAAACCCTTCAAATTGTTCAACTGCTGCTTTTACAGTTGCTTTGAGTTTGGATGGGGAATGGGCAAAGTCACGGAAAATTTTAAAATCACCTGTATCTTTTATTTTTTCCAATCGCTTGGCTGCCCCTGTAAAATTATAAACCGCTTTCCAAAAATCTGTTTCACTTATTCCCACGGTTTCACAAGCCATCATCGCCGCTTGCAGGTTTAATAAATTATGTTTGCCAAACACTTCCAAAGGATAGTCTTTTTCTTCTTTGTGAATGGTAGTTGTGCCATTTTTAATAGAATAATTGGGGACATTATAGGGCAAGGCGTTGCAAGTAGCTTGAGTAGCCAATTGTTTCAAATCATTGTCCTCTTCACAATAAATAAGGGTTCCATTGGGTTCAATGCTGTCAATGAAAATTTTAAATTGTTCCACATAAAACGGGTAGGTAGGAAAAACATTGATATGATCCCAGGCAATGCCGGTAAGAATGGCGGTATGCGGTTTGTACCAATGAAACTTAGGTTTTAAATCCAAAGCCGAGGTTAAATATTCATCTCCTTCAATCACAATTATTGGGGCATGGCTTAGTTTCACCATCATTTCAAAACCTTCCAATTGCGAGCCTACCAAATAATCAAAATCCATGTTTTTATTTTTTAAAACATGCATTATCATAGCCGTGGTGCTGGTTTTGCCATGACTTCCACCTACTACGATGCGGATTTTGTTTTTGCTGTGTTCATACACATATTCCGGAAAAGAGTAAATTTTTAAACCCAGTTTTTTGGCTTTTATCAATTCAGGATTTTCAGCCCGGGCGTGCATTCCCAATATTATAAAATCAATTTCATGGGTAATCCGGCTTTCGTCCCAACCAAACTTATCGGGCAATAAGCCCTTGTTTATTAGCCGCGAAAGGGCCGGTTCAAAAATTTCATCATCGCTGCCGGTAACAACATAACCCATGCTGTGCAATGCCAAAGCCATGTTGTGCATTACCGCTCCGCCTATTGAAATAAAATGAACCCGCATAGGGCGAAATTAGGAAGAAATCATTTGAAAATTCGACAATTTGAAAATTTGAAAATGAAACAGCCCAAAAAATAAAAATCTCTGTGAAACTTCACGACTTCTTTGTAAACCTTTGTGTAAGAAAAAACTTTACTATTTTTGAAGTAAAAACCATGGCTGAAATTATTAAAGAGTATACCAATGGCGAAGTTACCATAGTTTGGAAGCCGGAAATGTGCCAACATTCGGCCAAATGTTTCAAAGGGCTTCCATCTGTATTTAACCCACGCATAAAGCCCTGGATAGATGCTGAAGGTGCAAATACTGAAGCTATAGTAACCCAAATACTTAATTGTCCCAGCAAGGCATTGAGTTTTTTTTATAATTCGGATAAATCCGAATAACTCAGCTTTAGAATTTTTTTATCAATAATTTTGTATCCAATTAATTTTTGTTGAAGCCGCTCCTTAAAAATTTTTGTGAACAACCTGAAAATAGGATAACTCAGCTAACGGAAATTATAGCGGTTTTGAGGCCCGATAATTCTTCGGACAGAGAAAAAGCAAATAATAATCTTGAACAATTAATATCCATTCTTGAAGAGGATATTGAATTAAAAAATGAATTTTCAAGAGAACTGGCCAATTTTATTGGAAACCTAAACACTCGCCAAATACTTACTGAAAATGGTATTTTGCCCCCTTCAGCGTTTCAGAAAGAACTGAAAAACCGGATAGGCCGCCGCATATTGCCGCCTCTGCTCGAAAAGCAATCGATGGAATATGTGTTTGATAAATTATTTACCCAAAGAAATGATGGTCAATGGTTGCAAGGTATTGACGAAAGCCTTTTTTATAAATTAATAGAATTGTTTTGGAGCAATGCTAATGTTGAAACCAAAGAATTGCTGGATATACAATTAATAGCATCGCTCGAAATTATTACAAACCGTATTTGTAACCTGGGCCACGACCCCCAGGTGATAGCCATGGTACCGGACTTTAATAATCTTCAATCGCCTTTTTTTCAGCTAAACGATTTTACGGATGAAATTATTAAACATAAAAAAAACAAACATTCCCATACCATCGAGCATGTATTTGATAAAATACGTCACCTACACCGGCAAATAGATTTGTTTATTGCCATGGCCCGCCGCAATAGGTCCAAATATGGAATTACGCTTGGCATTACCTATAAGTTACAGAGAATGCAGCAACTAAATAAAAGACTTATTTTACTTATAAATTGCCTGGACAAGAGGGTAGATTATAAAGAACCGGTGAGCCATCTTTTTAAAGAATTGGTAATGTGGCATAGCCGCCGATATAGCCTTTCTCAAATTATAAACGACAATTTGGGTGTGTTGGCCCATCAAATTACTGAGCACAACAGCAAATCGGGTGAACGGTATATTACCAGTAGCCGAAGTGAATATTGGGAATTATTCCGTTCGGCTTGCGGGGCTGGTTTGGTAGTTGGGTTTTTGGTTGTTTTTAAAACCCTTATTTATTATTTGCACGCTTCACCGTTTCTTACCACCTTGCTATATTCGCTTAATTATGCGGTTGGTTTTGTAGCCATCTATTTATGGAAATTTACTTTGGCTACCAAGCAACCCGCCATGACGGCCAGTACGCTCAGCCATGCCTTGCAAACGGCGCAAAAAGGAGGGGATTTTTCAAAATTTGCCAATCTAGTTGCAAAGGTATCCCGTTCTCAAACCATTGCTTTTACAGGCAACGTTATTGTGGCTTTTCCTGTAAGTTATTGCGTTTCGGCTTTGTTTTATTATTTAGTGGGCCATCATATTATGGATTTGGACAAAGCCATTCATTCGGTTCACGATCAAAACCCTTTTATTAGTTTAGCTCTTGTGCATGCGGCTATTGCAGGGTTTTATTTATTTTTATCAGGCATTATAGCCGGCTATACCGAAAACCTGAGCGTGTATTATAAAATACCCGAACGGATAGAACGGCAACCTTTATTAAAACGGAATTTTTCAAAAGAAAAATTGAAAAAAATGAGTCATTTTTTCAGAGTTCATGCAGGGCCTATTTCGGGTAATATTTCGTTGGGATTTTTTCTGGGAAGCACGTTTGTAATCGGTAAATTTTTAGGGTTGAATATTGATATTCGTCACATCACATTTTCAGCAGGAACCTTTGGTGTAGCATTGGCCGGTCTGGACAATATACTCTCTCTGGCCGATTGGATTTTTACTTTTATTGGTATTTTTTTAATAGGAGGCTTTAATTTTTTAATAAGTTTTGCTATGTCCATGTTTGTAGCCCTGAGGTCGCGAAATATTAGTATTACAAAACTGCCGGAAGTAGTTGCCGCTATTGGCAAAATTTGGCGAAAGAATAAGAGACAATTTTTTGTTCCGGTAAAAGAGGAAAGAGTTTAAATAATTTTTTTTAAACGTTCCACCACGTCAAAAGCCGCAGGACAAAGAGCAACATTTTGGATAGTAAGATGATTTATCTGGTAAAATTTTTTGCGGTTGGTATGCGGAAATTCACGGCAAGCCTTGGGACGATGATCATACACCGAGCAATAATTATCTTCCCCTAAAAACGGGCAGGGCATTCCTTTAAAAATGGTGTCGTTGTCTTCATCTACCCTTAAATATTGGTCAATAAATTTGCCAGGTTTCATTCGCAGATGAGTAGCCAAAGTTTCAATATCTTTTGGTAATAAAAGCGGCCCGGTAGTTCGGCAACAGTTGCCACATTTTAAACAGTCCGTTTTTTCAAATACTTCATCATGAAGTTGCTCCATTATTTGATCCAACTTTTTCGGAGGCCTTTGTTTTAGTTTTGTCAAAAACGCAGATGTTTCTTTGTGTTTGGCGGTAGCTTTTATTTTTAACTGGTCAATATTCATGGGTTAGAGATATTTATACATTCTAACAAATTTTTGTCGAAGCAAATTCCCCTCTTGAGAGGGGTTAGGGGTGTGTTTTTATTTGATCTTCAAAATCCAAAATAAACCCTTCAATTGATCTCAACACATTATTCATATCAAATTTTATTGCCCCATCATCAAATCTCAAAAAAGAAATTCCTAATTTTTCAATTTCTCCTTGTCTTTGTATATCTAATTGAATTTTGTATTCTAAATCATGACTATTACCATCTATTTCTATAGCCAATTCCAACTCATGGCAAAAAAAATCCATTACATAATTTAAAATTGGTTTTTGCCGATGGAAATCATAACCCATCATTTTTTTACCTTTAAGTTGATTCCATAACAAAACTTCTGAAAGGGTGCTGTTGTTTCTTAAGTTTCTTGCTATTTGACTTAGCTTTGGATTGTATGGATATATTTTTCTTCGTTCCATATTTTTTATTACACACCCCTAACCCCTCTCAAGAGGGGAATTTGCTTCGACATGGTTTTCTGATAATCCAAAAATTTACTGTATCCTTTCAAAGGCCCCTGCATCCGGCTTACTATCGCGCGGTTTATCTAGAAAATCTATTGGAATACTAAGATTAACCCCAATATCAATGGCCGCTGAGGCTGAGTCAAGGTTAAAAAAATATTTTTTAAAATCTTTAAACTTGGGGTCTTTGTTTAACACATTTTGGGTGCCGGATTGACCAAGGGTTGCGTTGGTTGAATTCATAAGCGAGCCAAGAACAGTAAAAGGTTCGGGCAAAATGGAGCCATCCACATCAAAGCCTATTTCATCTTTTAAATCTCCGTAGGCTATGCAATTTTGAAACTTAAATCTTAACCCAGAATAAGTCTCCAGAATTCTGCCAAGTCCATCCCTAAGCCTATTAGTAACATATAATGCCGGGATATTATCTCCCCCGAAATCGCAGTAGCCAGAAATTGTAACCTGCTTTAAATCATATTCACCGCCCTTAAAAGTGTATAGACACGCTGAACCGCAATTGGCCAGGACGCTGTTGTCCATGTAAAATTTTGAACGGGTTCCCCTTACAGCACTATAGGTCATATTTTGTATAAATGTGTTTTTAACCCTGACAATATCTTTTCCGTCGGATGAAGAGGTATCCATGAAAATACCCACCACCGCATTTTTTATACGGGCATATTTTATTTCATTGGCTTTGGATGGCCATCCAAATCTCAGCCCAAACCATTGTCCTGGAATATTGGCATATTTAAAAGCCGAGTGCCTGTCAGAGTTTTTATCAGAGGTTCTATCTCCTTCCATTGTAACCATTTCAGCAGCCGTTCCTTCAATTTTCAAAGTTCCTTCGGTATATAAAGTAGAGTAAGGAGAAAAATAAATTTTAACCCCTTCTTTAATGGTTAGGGTTGCCCCAGGCTTAATATAAAAAAAATCATATACCACGTATGGCCTTTTTTTATCGGCCCATACCAAATCCACCTCCGTTGAATCTCTATAATAGTAATGAGCATCCTGCCCCCAGGCCACCAATTGCACATTTTGAAAATTGCCATTGGTTAAAAAAACAATAGAGTCATGAATTATTAAAGCATCACCATTAGGGTCATGGTTTTGATTGGCGTAGGCTTCTACAAAAACAAAAATGCTGTCGCCCGGCCTAATTTCAATATCATCAAACCGAATTCCGGGTTCGCCATCCACATTTAGTCTAAAGGTAGATTTATCACCACCAGCTAAGGAAATTGTGGTTTTTATTTTTTTATTTTTATGGGTGTTTCTTACCACAAATTGGCGGTTTACCGATTTAGGCGTACCAACATACAACTGCGAAATAATGGTATCAAACATAATGGTATCAAAACTGAAACTCAGTTTATCAGCAACATTGGTAGTAAATTTTTCAGGTTTACAGCCGGCTAAATAAGCCAGAATTAAAAGGGCAGATATGGTTTTATAAAATTTCAAAGGAGGGTGCAAATCAAATTATAATTAGTGAATTTTAAAGTATAATTTTTAAACGCAGCTAATTACATTAAATTGTTCAATCATTATTCAACATAAAGCACCAAACCCTTTAAATACTCTGTCTCGGGATGAAAAAGATTAACCGGATGGTCGGCAGGTTGGGTAAGCTGGTGCAAAATTCTTACAGTCCGTCCACTTTGAGCTGCTGCCGAAAATACCGCTGTTCTGAAAATATCTTTGGTAATAACCTGTGAACATGAAAATGTAAAAATTAATCCTCCCGGTTTTATGGTATCAAAAGCCAACCTGTTCAATCTACGGTAGGCTTCGCGGGCATTGGCCAATGCTCCCTGATGCTTAGCAAAGGCGGGTGGATCCAATACCATAATGTCATAATTTATTGGTAAATTTTTAAAAAATTCAAAGGCATCGGCTGTTATTCCTTCGTGTTTACCTTTGTAATTATTTAAAGCAATGTTTGCGTTAGCTTGTTCCACAGCTTTGGCTGAAACATCAATGGTGTGAACTTTGGCAGCCCCACCACCCAAAGCATACACCGAAAACCCACCGGTATAGCCAAACAGATTCATCACAGTTTTTCCATTGCTGTATTTTTCTAACAAATGGCGGTTATCCCTCTGGTCAATAAAAAAACCTGTTTTTTGACCTTCCAAAATGTCCACTTTAAATTTATGACCGTTTTCCAACACTTCGGTTTCACCCACCTCACCAAATAAAGTCTTTTTTAGTTCGCCTGAATTTTCTTTTTGTTTTAGGGTTTGGTCGCCTTTGGTAAAAATACCAACTAATGATTTTCCCCAAACTTTTTTTAAGGCTTCCGCAATTTCATCTACTTGTTTCACCATCCCGATAGAATGGGTTTGAACCACCAATGTGTTATTGTAATTATCAATTACAAGGCCGGGGCAATGATCCCCTTCGCCATGAAACACCCTGTAAACATTGGTATTTTTGTTATCAATTAACCCAATTGCTTTTCTAACATACAATGCTTCGGTCAATCGTTTTACCCAAAAATTAATATCAATTGGTTCGTCTTTGAAGGTGAGGATACGAACCATAATAGACCCGTTTTGATAATGGCCACGGGCTATAAATTTTTTATCGGATGTTAAAACTTCAACAATATCGCCATCCTCGGGGCTTCCTTCCTTGTGCTGGATAGCCCCACTAAAAACCCAGAGATGAAACCGATTCAACGATTTTTCCTTCCCCGGTTTTAAAAATATTTTTAAACTCATAAATTAAATTGCAAAGAACGTTAAAAGTTTATTATCCGGGACGAAGACTTCGCTTGTAGCGAAGGCTTCCTTTGTACACATAAAAAGTTTAATTTTGCAAAAAAATTATCATGAATTCAATACTATTATTTGGAATGCCCGGAGGATCAGAATGGATTTTAATTTTTATCGTTGTGCTTTTGCTTTTTGGAGGTAAAAAAATTCCAGAGCTTATGAGGGGATTAGGTTCAGGTATCCGTGAATTTAACAATGCCAAAAACGATGTGAAAGATAAAATTCGTGAAGGCATGAACGAGGAACCCAAAAAGCCAACTGAAGAAAAATAATCCGGTTTTGAGTTACCCCAAAGGATTTAATAATATCAAACCAGATATTGCTACGGGCAAATATTCTTGCACCGATTTGGCCAAATTTTATTTAGCCAATATCGAAGCCAACCTCCATCTTAACGCTTTTTTAGAAATTTATAAAAATGAGGTTTTACAAAAAGCATCAGAACTTGATACACGAATAAAGGGGGGTGAAAAAGTAGGCAAACTGGCCGGAATGTTTATTGGCCTAAAGGATAATATTTGTTATAAAAATCATAAAGTTTCGGCTTCCAGCAAGATTTTAGAAGGGTTTGAATCTTTATATTCAGCCACAGTTACCGAAAGATTAATAGCCGAAGATGCCATAATAATTGGCCGCTGCAATTGCGATGAATTTGCTATGGGAGCCTCCAATGAAAATTCAGCTTATGGTCCAGTTCTTAATGCTCAGGATAATTCGAAAGTTTCAGGTGGTTCATCAGGTGGAGCGGCAGTGGCGGTTCAAGCCAATTTATGTACCGCCACTTTAGGTTCTGATACAGGAGGTTCGGTAAGGCAGCCGGCTGCTTTTACTGGAAATTTTGGAATAAAACCAACGTATGGAAGAGTGAGCCGTTATGGCTTGTTGGCTTATGCTTCCTCCTTAGACCAAATTGGACCTATTACAAGTACCATTGAAGATATGGCTTTGCTAATGGAAATTATTTCGGGCGATGATGGCATGGATGCGACAGCTTCGGAAAAACCAGTTGAAAGTTATTCTACTTTTTCTTCCATAAAACCTAAAACCAAAATTGCATACCTCGAAAACTATGTAAACGCCGATGGAGTTCAGCCTGAAGTAAAAAATAAAACCTTAGAAATAGTAGAAAAATTAAAAAAAGCAGGGCACACGGTTGAAGCCGTAAGTTTTGATTTATTAGAATATTTGGTACCGTGTTATTATGTAATTACAACTGCTGAGGCCTCTTCCAACCTTAGCCGTTATTCAGGAATTTTGTACGGATATAGAAGCCCAAACAGCACCGATTTGGAATCTACTATAAAGAAATCAAGGAGCGAAGGATTTGGGGAAGAAGTAAAACGCCGGATTATGGCCGGTACGTTTGTTTTAAGCTCCGATTATTACGATGCCTATTATTCCAAAGCACAAAAAGTAAGGCGTGAAATTGCAGACCAAACAAAATCATTATTTTTGAATTATGATTTTGTAATTAACCCAACAACCCCAACCACCGCATTTGAATTGGGGGGTAAAATAAGTGACCCGATAGCCATGTACCTGGCCGATATTTTTACCGTTCAGGCTCCGTTGGCTGGTAATCCGGCTATAAGTATTCCGGCGGGAGTGGACAATAACGGAATGCCAATGGGCGTTCAGGTTATGACTGATTTATATAAAGAAAAAGATATGTTGAATTTTGCTAAATATTTGAGTGAATTAATACATAGTTAACTATAAATAGCTTTCTATCCGCAAGAGGCGAGATGGAAAAGTTGAAGAAACCAAAATACGAAAAAATTGAAATTAAAATTAATACTCCTTTTATTAACCCTTAGCTTCCTTCCTTCATTTTCTAAGGCATCTACCACCCTCTTTGATGATTACGATTCCATAGCCAAACGGATTGTAAAAATTAAAACCAACATTCCTATAGAGTACAATCAATATGTGCAACAAAATATAAATGAATTTTTGAGGAATGATTATTCCAAAACCAATGCCTTACTAGGGAAAGGACTTTTTTTATTGCCTGAAATTGAAAAAATATTAAAGAAAAACCGATTGCCTGGCGAACTGCGCTATATAGCCGTAGCCCTTAGCGGATTGGATTCCAAAAAAGTTTCGGAAGAAGGGGGTTCGGGCATTTGGCAATTGAAATACCATGTGGCTAAAACATATGGGCTAAAGATAAATTCTTATATTGATGAACGCCGTGATCCATTAAAATCGACCGAAGCCGCATCTAAATATTTTGAAGACCTTTATAAAATTTATGAAGACTGGAATCTAACAATTGCAGCATTTTATTCTTCGCCTTTGGATGTAAACAAAGCCATACGTCAAAGTGGAGGAAACCTAGAATACTGGAAAATTCATAACTATTTACCCGAAGAATTTCAAAAAACCGTTCCTCGTTTTATAGCAAGTCTTTACCTGTTCAGCCATTTCAGAGACCATAAGTTATCGGCTCAATCTTTCAAACCAGTGCCAACGGATACTGTGGCCATAAAAAACTGGACAACCTTTGAACAAATTGAAAAAGTAATGGCCATTAGTGGAGATTTTTTGAAAGAATATAACCCAATTTTTAAAAAATTTATTATCCCATATACCCCCAAAAAATATTTCATAAATATTCCTTCTGATAAAGTAAAAGTATTTAAGGATTTAGAAGATTCCTTATATGTATTTAAAGATAAAGAACCGGGTTTGGTAACCATTCCTGACAATAGACAGAAGCCTAATCCAATTGCTGACAGTTCATCAACGGATTCCTCGCAGGCAGGATCGGTCAATGACGAAGAAACTGAACCTAAGCCAAAACCCAAACCAACCGTAGAAAATACGAAAGGCCTTGCCTTGCTTACTTATACCGTAAAGAGGGGCGACGGACTCGGAAGAATAGCCGATAAGTATGATTGTACCATTACCGAAATAAAAAAATGGAACAAAATGAAATCGAATATGATAAAGCCCGGGCAAAAATTAAAAATTTATGTCCCAAAATCTAAATTAAGTAAATACAAAAAAGTTAGGTAAACCTTAAATGATAAAGGAACAAGCCACGGCAAAAGTTTCCCCTATAAAAATATTTGGGGCATTAATTCTTTTGAATTTATTGCTGGCTTTGGTTGTGGTTGTTTTTCCTTCCGGCAAAATTTCACTTGGAAAAATAAAAATACCCTTCGGAAAGCATTCTTATGAACAAGAATTATCTTTAAATTTTGTTCCTTTAAAAAAAGTTTTTGAAAAAGAAACCATTGTAGTGGTGGATGCCAAAGAAGTGATAGCCAATGTGCAAACGGTTGACACTAACCTGGTAACGCTTGATAGTAAAACCCTGGCTAAACTGAAAAAGGAAAAAATTACAGTTCCCGAGGAAAAGCAAATTCAATATCCCGACAATACCCGAACAGCCATGGCTAATTTTTTTAGGGCATTGGCCGAATTGGAAAAACAAACCAGCCATATAAGAATACTGCATTACGGCGATTCGCAATTGGAGGGTGACCGTATAAGTGATTATTTGCGAAACCGATTACAATTGAGGTTTGGCGGCTGGGGACCAGGCATAATTTTGCCTTATGATATCTCTAATTCCCGTATTTCGGTAAGGCAAAGTGAAAGTGCAAATTGGGTAAAATATGCCATTTATGGCAAAACCCCAAAACTCACCAATGGGTTTTATGGAATTGGGGCTTCGTCCTATAAATATGCCGGAGGAGGAGTTTCTAAAACAGAAACCAACTCCGATAAAAAAGAATTCATTAAAAAATATTTTAAGAAAAAAATAGAAGCAGAGGATGGAAGTATTTCGTATGAAATAGATTCAACAAAGTTTTATTTTGATAGTATTATACCAAAGGCTTTACCAATAAAATTGGCTAATAGTGCCTGGTTAAAAATTGAAAATGCTGGCAGTAGTTACCCCCGAGTAAGAAAATATAATAATCTAACGTTAATTTATTCGGCAGATGAACCTTTCGGGTTTAAATTAAAAGTGAGAGATGGTGCTGAATTAACCGAAATTATGCCCAAAGAGTTAGCTATGGCTAAATCGTATAATCTGGATGAAGTTACAACCGGTGTGCAGTTAAACTTCACAGGCAAAAGTCCCTACTTATTTGGCGTGGCCTTGGATGGAACTACAGGAATAGCGGTCGATAATTTCCCTATGAGGGGCAGTTCGGCCTTAGGTTTTGATGGAATAAATATTTCTATGCTTTCACAGCTTTACAGCCAAATGAATGTTAAATTAATTGTGTTGCAATACGGCATAAATTTAGTTCCTGAACCCAAAACAAATTATGACTGGTATGCCAAAGCATTCTCAAAACAAGTGGCTGCTATTAAAGTTGCTTCCCCCAATGCTTCCATTCTTATTATTGGCCCATCCGACATGAGCCGCAAAACAGCCGAGGGCTATGAATCTTATCCCAATATTCCTCTAATTCGCGATGCCATGAAAAAAGCGGCGTTTGATAACGGCTGTGCATTTTGGGATTTATACACCGCCATGGGTGGTCAAAACAGTATGAGCAGTTGGGTAAGCAATAAATTAGCCGCCAAAGATTATACCCACTTTAGTACCGAAGGGGCCCGTTATGTTAGCGAAATGCTTTACAATACTTTGATGGATGAATATCAAGAGTATTTAAGGGGAATAGGGGCGATGTAGGCATTAATTTTTTTTAATTAATTCCTCTAATTCTTTAATATTTACAATATCCTCCGACATATTTTCTATAGGCACGGATTCGGGATTATAAAAAACACATTTCATCCCCAATGCATTAGCCCCCAAAATATCAGCCTCGTAATTATCACCTATCATCATGCTGTTATCAGGTGTGGCCCCTGCCGATTGCAAAGCAATTTTAAAAATTTCGGGATGGGGTTTTTGAAACCCGGTATCTTCTGAATTGGTGAGGGTATTAAAAAAATGGTGGATGCCCGAAGTTTGCATTTTTACACTTTGGGTTTCTTTAAAACCATTGGTAATAATGTGCTGCGCAAAGTGCAAATGAAAATGGGTCAGGGCCTTCATTGCCCCGGGCATCAGATTACCTTTGGTAGGGCAAATTTCCACAAATTCCGTTTCAAAAATTTCATAAATCACTTCAGGTTTCATACCCAATTCCATAAAGGTATTTTTAAAACGTATTTGCCTTAAAGTGGTTTTATCTATTATTCCTTTACGATAATCTTCCCAGGCCAAATCATTGTGTTTACAATATACTTCGTGAAATACTGAGGGAGAATGATGAGTTAAATTTTGAATTTGGTGTTTTGCATACAATTCAAAAATGGTTATTCGGGCATTGGTTTTATAATCCCAAATGGTGTGGTCCAAATCCCAAAAAATATGGGTAATGTTTTTAAAAATATCCAACAGGGGAAATAACAAATTTTAAATGACAAATTTTAAAAATCATCGAGCAATTACCTTTAATGAATTGAACAAAACTCTTTGCCAAACCTTTCAAAATTTTTTAAGTCTAAAATCATAAGTTTGAAACTGAAAATGAAGAAAATAAAAAGGGGGCTGACCTTGCTTTTAATTGTGTTAAACCATTACAGCTTTGGGCAGGTTGGATTTGGTATTAAGGCTGGTTTTCAGCAATCCATACCTTTAGTAATGCGCGATTCCTTTTCAGGTAAACCCTCACTAAGCGGTGGGATTAACTTTTATTTCCCTGCCATGGATAACCTGAGTATAGTATCGGGATTAAGCTACCGCGAGGTGGCAATCAATCACAAAATAGACCCCATCAGCCTAACTTGGCAAGCCATTGGCTTAAATTTAGGTACAGAATGGACACATTATAAATTTTATAAAACAAAATTTTATGCCGGATTTAATGCCAATTATATTTTGGGATTTGGTAAAACAGTTTTATCGGGAAGCACCAGTTCGGGTAGTATTTACAATAAATTAGAATTAAAAAATAAACTTATTCCTTCCGTTGAACTTGGTTTAACGTTTAACCCAAGACCCTATATTAATGTTTCGTTTTCTACTATTCAGCCTGTTTATCAAACTGTTAGTTTTGGTAAGCCAACCTTGCCCGGCTCATTAAGTTTTGGTATAGAATACCGGATAAATAGCCGGGATTTAAAAAACTGGAAACGGGATACTACCCCGTTTGCCGAAAAATTATTTACAAACAACTTAAAAAATGGAACCCTTTATTTTATTGAGGATGGCACGGATAGTAGCCAACGGCTTTTTAGAAAAATGATTTACGAATTTTATGACTATAGTAAGGTTCGATTTATTAATGGAAATAGTTTAAACGACTCGCTGATATCGTTTAAAACCGCATCAAACCCCAACCTGATTTTTATTGTAAAAACAGGTACAGTGGTTTATAATATGGAAAGAGCGGCCACCCAAGGATTGATAGTATATAATTACAAAATGGAAAACCCAATGCCCGACAGCCCTTTTTTTGTTAGAAACCTAGCCGGGGATATTTTTTTACAAGACCCTTTGGTTGTTAAAAAATTAATAAAAACTCTTAACAACAGGCTGTACAAAATGTATAATGTTTATAGAAAATAGGGGTTGATAATTATGAGAAAATAAAACTTTGCCTATTAAAGAAAGGTAAGATACATTTGTCCGAATCATAATTGAATGACTAACACTAATCCTGTAAAAGGCATTTGGAAAGTAATAACCGCTTCCTCTGTTGGAACACTCATAGAGTGGTACGATTTTTATATTTTTGGTAGCCTGGCC
>JBJXDS010000053.1:0-2715 GCA_046154525.1 Bacteroidia bacterium | reverse complement strand
TTTGCCGATGTAAATTATCAATATTCACTTACCAATATTAATAATGCTGATAACCGGCTTAAAAACGAAAATCTGATTTATAATTATTTTTACATAGATGACGACCTGAGACTTAATAATCTTACATTTTCTTTAGGCTATACGTTTTATCTCTCCTATTTTGTTCAACGTTCCAAATAACCATTTCCTATGAAAAAAAATATTTGCACTTTATTAATTATGTTGTTGGGATTATCAAATGTAATGGCCCAAATTAATGATAAGACAACTTGCCTTAATAATCTATCAGCGGCAAGTTCACTTTATGAAAAAGCCCAATTTACCGAAGCCATTGCCCTAATCGAACCCTGCCTTAAATCCGGAGCCTTAAACGGCAATCTACCCGATGCCTATCGTATTTTAGGATTATGCTATCACCAAATGGGCGATGAACCCAAACGAAATGATGCCATACTTAAATTATTAAAGAAAAATCTCAAATACCAATTGTTCCCTTTGAACGACCCCAAAGATTTTACCAACGTTGTCAATTCATTTAAAATAGAATCAAAATTATTTATAGGGGTAAAAACCGGGTTCAACTACAGTATCCCTAATGTTACCGGAGCCTATAGCGTAAAACCTGCAACCCTTGAAACTGTGACAGAACGGGGGCAGTTTTTGGGTTTAAATGTGGACTATTTTTTAAAAAAGAAAACATTATCCATCAATGGATGGGTAAGTTCCAGTTCCATTTCGTTTACCCAAAATGTAACCTTTAACGATGTAGAAAAAATAAATTATAAGGAAGATTTGAACCTCTGGGATATGGGTTTGGAAGTAAAATACTACCCACTTAAAAAAGGAAAAATAATACCTTATGTGGGAGTGGGTTTAAATAATTTAATGGTGAGAAATGCCCTTTCCAATTCCCTATACAACAATAGCTACTTAAGCTATAAAGCTGAAAGCAGCCGCGATATGAAAAAAGATAAATTGATAAACAACAGTATGTTGAATGTAATGCTGGACATAGGGGCCACCGTCAAAGCAGGAAAAGGGATTTTGGGAATTGGGTTTCAGTATGCCTATGCTTTATCCAACAGCCTGAATGCCGATAAACGCTATGATAATATTGAATATACCTTAGCCAATCAATGGGTAGATAGTGATGTGAAGATTAATTATATGAATATTTATGCTTCATATTCTTTTCCGTTGTTATGGAGGGTTTATAAATAATTAAAAAATGGTCTTGTCATTCCGAGGTATGAGGAATCTCATAAAAAGATGCTTCCTTCGGCAGCATGACAAACAACGTAAATACAAAAATTAAACAATGCAAAAATTAAAAATATATATCATTTTATCCCTCGGTTTAGTTTTTCTTTCTACCTGTAAAAAGGAGAAAATAATAGTTAAAAACACCGACCAATTTGCCATAAAGTATGACCCCGGAAACGGAATATACATAGTAAGTGCCGTTCAATCGGAGGATAATAATTATTATTTATTTGGTAATTTAACCAATATGACTAACAAAAGCCAGGATGGGTTTGTGATGAAGGTAGATGAAAACCTAAATATCGTTTGGAACAAAACCTTTGGTGGAAATAAGTATGATGAATTTAGCAGCCTTGCCATTGATAACCTTGGAAACCTTATGGTGGTAGGCAATTCCAGCAGTTTTGGAACATCGGTCGATTCAAATTACAAATTTCCAAATCCCAGGTTTTACATGGTTTATATAGACAAAGACGGCAATACCCTATGGGAAAAAACCATGCAAGCCAATGAAGGACCAGGAAAATTAAACCGATTTAATGCCGCTTCCAAGGTATTATTCATCAAAAAAAATAACACTTTTGCCATTACCGGAAGTACCCGAAATTTTAAAAATAAAACTGGCAACGACTCCAATTATACCAAAGATATATTTGCCTTTGGGATGGATAATACTGGTAAAATTAAATGGCAAAAACGATTTTATGACACCGCCATCAATCCCAAAAATCAGTATGAGGAAAATTGTTATCAGGCTGAAACAACCGATGATGGGAATATTATTTTGTTAATGACCCATTATTATTACCCATATACCAATCTCACTTTTATTAAAATAGCCACAAATGATACAGGCTATTCCGAAAATAAATATATTTGGAAAGGGCCTGAAATATCGGATATCACTACGCCATTTCAGGGCTATGAAACGGGAACACCTTCATTTGACATACTTAATAACGATAAAATTTTAATTGTAAATTATATGAGTGGGAGAATTTGTCTTACCGATGACAGAGGAAAAATAGTGGAATATGATTATTTTGGTAAACCTGTTAATTGCCCGGCCATTGGTCTAAAAAACTTTGTATCAAATGCCCTTCCCGAATGGAGCGTTTTTGATTTGGATGGAAACGAAATTCATAAAGTAAATGTGATGGACCCTATTGGAGATTTTGTTTTTTTTAATGTCAAAAAAGAATTTTATGCCTTTGGTGCTGGACAGGTAGGCGGTATTGCTATGCGTAAATATGATTACAATGGAAATATATTAATAAAATAAGCTATGCAAAAAAATTGTTTCAAAATACTCCTTTCATTTTACCTTGTAATCCTTTTAGTTTCTTGTAAAAAAGCAACGCCAGAAGTGGAACATCCCGGAGTTTTCTTTTATCCCACTGAGTTTGGATATTTCAATCATTCCTTGTCCGGATTATATGTTGCTAATTCAAC
>JBJXDS010000052.1:0-8257 GCA_046154525.1 Bacteroidia bacterium | reverse complement strand
CACAATTTGGTTGGGAAAACCGACAGTCGATGTCAACCCTTTATACAGTGAACCGAGCGGAAATGTCGGATGGAGTTTCGCGGGGCGAAAACCTCAGAGATATTGGAATTGGCATGATTGGACATGTAAAAATTAATAAAAATTTTAGATTTGAGAATGCAGTAACTTTTACCAACGGAACAAAAATGAACGTTACAGGTCCTTATGATTTTAACACCAATAAAGCCTTATGGGGAAGACTAGGGGTTCGCTATAAAAAGAAGGATTTAAAAATAAATTTGGGAGGTTCATTTGCCATGGGTGGACTCCGCTATTTAGGAGATACCATTTTAACACCCAACGATGATGTTTACGCCAACATTAGGCGAATGGGAGTTGATTTTCAGATAGATCATAAATACTTTTTTTTGGCAACGGAATATGCAGCTGGAACTGATAATGTAAAAGACACAACATATGCTGAACCTTTTGGGTACCAAGCCATGTTGGCTTTTAAAACCAAATGGAATGCAGGACCAATGGTTAGATACGATGCTTTTGAAGATGAGTGGAAGGTATTAACTGTTGGCGCCTATTATGGTGAACCTAAAGACAAGTTTAGGGTTCTGGTTAATTATGTTTTTCGAGGAAATGTTAATGATGTACCAGGTGGGCATGATGATAGGCTGTATGTTCAAATGCAAATTGTTTTTTAAATAAAAAAGAATCTTCAAAAACAGAAAATGAAAATAATAGATAAACTAATCCTTGCCTTATTGCTAAGCCATTTGCTTATTGCTTGCGAAAAACCGGAGGGAGAAGGAGGAAAAGCCACCATCAAAGGCAATGTATGGACCGAAGACTGGAACAATACCTTTACCAGCCTTGAAACCGAGTATGCCGCTGCAGACAAAGAGGTTTATATAATCTATGGCACTAACACCAGTTATTCTAAAAGGATAAGAACAGATTATGAAGGGGATTTTGAGTTTAAATTTTTAAGAGAGGGTAATTATAAAATTTATGTTTATTCCAAAGATAAAACGCTTCAATCCAAATCGGGCGAAATAGCTGTTGTTAAAGACATTGAAATAACCAAGAAAAAGCAAACAATAAACCTTGATAAAATTGTTATTTATAATTAAAAAAATCCTGCCCTAAAACACCAAATCACAAAATTTCACAAAACTATTTAATGCCTTTTTTGTGCCTTAGGGTTTTAGTGGCTAAAAAAAATATTATGAAGAAAAAAATATTAATCCTGTCTGTCATCACCTTTTCCTTTATTTACCTTATTGCCCAAAGCAAAAAGGAAGTAAAAAAGTTTAAAATAAAAATGGTAACTGTAATGGAAACCACCGACGGAGTGGCAGTAAATGAAGGAAAAACAGTTTATGATAAAAGTGGAGAAGTGATAGAAGAGGTTACTTACACCAAAGAAGGTTCACTAAAAACGATACATAAATACAAACTGAATAAAAAAGGAGATGTAGTGGAAGAAACTGAATACGATGGTAATAATAAAATGAAAGAAAAAAAGGAAGTAAAGTATAACGCAATGGGCGAAAAAGCAGAGGAATTGTTTTACGGCAGCGATTCAAAACTTTTTAAAAAACATTTATTTTCATACAACAATCAGGGCTTGAAAACTGAAAAGAAAACCCAAGATGGAAACGGCAAATTAATCTCGGCAAAAAAATACACCTACAGCTATCTTTAAAAAAATTGAACGGTATTAGTGATATATTAAATTCCTTTGAACCCATTACCTTAAAGGAAATGGATAGTGTGAAACTAATGAACCGCACCGATAGAAAATTTTGTTTTAATACCGATAGGCTAAGTGAGATTCTAAATTTGATTACATCGCATTACCGTATTTTAGAAATACAGCAAAAACGCCTGAGCCGATACCAAACGCTGTATTACGACACAGCAAATTATGATTTGTATAAATTACACCAAAACGGAAAACTGAATCGCTACAAAATAAGGCACCGCACTTATATAGAAAGTGACCTTGGTTTTTTGGAAGTGAAATTTAAAAATAACAAAGGGCGAACCATTAAAAGCCGTGTAAATAATAGGGAAGTTCCCAGCGAATGGAAGGCAACTCATACAGAATTCATAAATTTAAAAACTCCCTATAACCCTGAAGTATTGATTCCGGCCATTTGGATAAATTACAATAGGTTAACCCTAGTAAATAAAACTAGTGCCGAGCGGCTTACCATAGATTTGAACCTTGAATTTATTAAAAATGAAACCACATTGGGGTTTGATAAATTGGTAATAGCTGAAGTGAAACAGGACAAAAAAAACAACTCACCCTTTTTTAATGTGATGAAACAAATGCACATACGGGAAGGTTCCATTAGCAAGTATGCCATGGGAATAGCACTGACCTGTGATGTAAAAAAAAATAATTTTAAACCCAAATTGAAAACCATAAGTAAAATAGCCCATGATAACCACCATACTTTTACAAGTCATTGATGAAACCTTAGTTCAATCGGGGATGCCAGCCCTGCAAAAAGTGTTAACCAAAATAGGATTTCGGTTACTCATTGATATAGTGTCGGTTTTTATATTGGTTCGCTTAGTATATTTCCCTATTTATAAAAAACGGGATATGTTTTTTACTTATTTCATTTTTAATTGTGTAATTTTTTTAATATGTTTTTTATTAAACAAAGTAGAACTGAGCATGGGGGCAGCGTTCGGTTTGTTTGCTGTTTTTAGTATGCTCCGATACCGTACTGAAGATATAAGCCTCAAGGATATGACCTACCTGTTTTTGGTGATAGCTATGGGCCTGATAGCAGCAGTAAGCAAAATAAAAGGAGCAACCGAAAATTATGAGTTGCTATTTTTGGTTTGTGTCAATGCCACTTTAATATTACTCACCTGGTTACTTGAAGGTAAATTATTTTTAAAAGCCGAAGCAGTTAAAATTATCCTCTACGAAAACATTGAATTAATTCATACCGACAAGAGGGCTGATTTAATTGCGGATATAAAAACCAGAACTGGCATTGAAGCCCATAAGGTAGAAATTCAAAAAATTGATTTTTTGAAAGATGAGGCTTTGATAAAAATTTATTATTACGAATGAATCTTCTGCGGTTTTTTTTATTTTTATTTATTTTTATTTTGCCTTGCAAGCAACTTTTGGCACAGGCAGATTACATTGATGATGCAGCACTATGGATTGGTTTTAATTTGGAGAAAAAAATCAATGATAAAATCTATTTACACCTTAGCCAACAAAACCGAATTACTGAAAATATAAGTACCTATGGACGTGGAAATATTGATGTGGGAGTTACGTATCGGTTTACCAAAAATATAAGATTAATGGGTGATTATGTTTATTTAAAACGCCCCAATCCCGATAATAGCTTTACAAATGAACACAGGCTTTATGCTGCTTTAATATTAAAAAAAGAAATCGGTCGCTGGGATTTTGCCTATCGCAATATGCTTCAAATGCGAATGAAAAATATATACTCAAGCGAGGATGGAAAAGTGCCGCAGTATTATGAAAGAAATAAACTGACTGTAAAATATGAGCTTAATAAATTTATAAGGCCATACATTTCAGGCGAACTGTTTTATCCATTTTACCAGGGCAAAAGCAAAGGACTAAATAAAGTAAGAACTGCTGCGGGGTTGGATTATAAAATTACTAAACACACCAGTGCCGAATTTTATTTTCTGTATCAGCAGCAACTCAATGCCTTTAACACAACAAACCGTGATTTTGTTTATGGATTAGGATTGTCGCATGAGTTATGAGTGAAAGGAAGTAGGTTGCTTCACACAAATGATTGAGATCCTTAAATATCTCTCATCTCATATCTCACAATCTCATATCTAATGTTAAATTTGCACCCTTTTAAAAATGCTCGCAGAAAAATTCCATATCCAAGGTCCGGTTCTTTTTACCCCTAACGTATTTGCCGATGAACGTGGCCACTTTTTTGAAAGCTACTCCAAACAATTTTTCATAAATAATGGGGTTGACTTTGATTTTGTGCAGGACAACCAAAGCCTTTCTAATAAGGGTACGGTAAGGGGTTTGCATTTTCAGGCACCGCCTTATGATCAGGGAAAATTGGTAAGGGTGAGCAGGGGAACAGTTGTTGATATAATTGTTGATATACGAAAATCGTCCCCCACTTACGGGCAAAATATTACTGTAGAATTATCAGAGACTAATTTTAAACAATTGTGGGTACCACCGGGATTTGCACATGGGTTTTCGGTTTTAGAAGACTCTACTATTTTTCAATATAAATGCACTAATTATTACAATAAATTATCAGAAGGCGGATTGTATTACAACGACCCAGTGCTTTGCCTTAATTGGCAGGTTGAAAACCATGTAGTATCTGAAAAAGACCAACTCCTCCCCTATTTAAAAGATTTTATTTCCCCATTTAATTAATGCCAATGGATAAAAAATTAGAATTCCTTATTACCCAATTAGAAAAAAAATATCAACTTACAGGTCAGGATATGACCGCTTATGTGGAAGGATTGTTGTATTCCGATTATGTACCCTATTGGGATTATATACACCTCGACACCCTGTTAACCCTTCAAAAGCCTATAACCCACTTTCCGGATGAAATGATTTTCATTATGTACCATCAGGTAACGGAGTTGTATTTTAAAATGATATTGCATGAAATACGTCAAATTGCCAACCGTCCGGTGGATAAGGTTTTTTTTATAGAACGGATGTCGCGAATCAATCGTTATTTCACCATTTTAGTAGATTCGTTTAATGTGATGACCGAAGGGATGGAGCACAAACAATTTGTGCAATTTCGTATGGCACTTTTACCAGCCAGTGGTTTTCAAAGTGTTCAGTATCGAAAAATTGAAATTTGCTGTACCGATTTGATTAATTTGGTAGATAAAAAACAGAGACAAAAATTTGACATACATAGTTCGTTGGAAGAAATGCTATTGCATACCTATTGGAGGGCCGGGGCTACAGAATTGGAAACGGGAGAAAAAACCCTGACCCTAAAACAGTTTGAAGAAAAATATGATTTTGAATTATTAAAATTGGCCAATAAATATGTTGTAAAAAATATTTGGCAAAAATATTTATCATTTAGTGAAGAAGACAAAAATGATAATGAGATAATAACGCAACTGAGAAATTTAGATACCAATGTAAATGTAAACTGGCCTCTGGCTCATTACCGCACAGCCGTTCGTTATTTAAGTAAAGATGGAAAAGATGTGCCAGCCACAGGTGGCACCAATTGGCAAAAATACTTACCTGCCAGGTATCAAAAACGAGTATTTTTCCCTACCCTTTGGTCTGAAAAAGAATTGGAAGATTGGGGAAAATCTTGGGTGTTGAATGCTATAAAACCATATCAGCATAAACCATAATTTAAATTACATTGTTGCTTAATAAATAACTAAATGGAAAAAAAGGACTTCGAATATGCGGTATACATAATAGGAATTTTATTTGGGGCTTTTGTTATTTCCGAAATTTTGCGGTGGTTAATTAAACGCTTTGCCAATATTAAAGCTGAAAAATTAAGGGTTGACCCTACCCATTATAGTTTTTTAAAAAATGCAACCTCTTTTGTGGTTTATAGCGTTGCCTTGGGAATGATAATTTATTCCGTTCCCGGATTAAAGGCCGTAAAAGCTACCTTATTTGCCAGTGCCGGTATTTTTGCAGCTATTATTGCTCTAGCGTCACAACAAGCATTTTCAAATATTATTAGTGGTATTTTTATTGTAACAGCTAAACCATTTAGGGTAGGTGATTATATTGAAATAAGTGTATTGCACAGGGGTACGGTAGAAGATATAACCCTTCGACATACTGTAATACGAGACATACAAAATAGCCGTATTATTGTTCCTAACTCAAAAATAAATTCGGAGACGATTGTAAATTATCACTTGAACGACGAACGTAAAAAAGAGAAGATAGAATATATTATAGACATTGAAAGCAATGTGGATACCGCCATAAATATAATCAGGGAGGAAATAAAAAAACACCCTGATTATGTAGCTTCTCAAGAAGAAGAGAACATAGATGAAGAATTGACGGTAAGGCTCGTTAAAATTGAAAATGGTACCGTAACTCTAAGGGCATTGGTTGGGTCGGAAGACCCGGATAAAGCCTATGAAATTCATTGTGACCTTAATTATTCAATAAAAAAGCGCTTTGACCTGGAAGGGGTAAATTTTGCTAAACGAACATTAATAACAAACTAAAAAAGTTGAAAATTTTAATAAAAGTAATTGGTGTTTTTTTAATTGTATTATTTGGGTTTGCTGCATTGGGCTATTATTTTTATACCCGACTTGGAGAGCCTAACAATGCCATTGTGTTTTTAATCATGTCGCACCTTGGCTTAATATTTGGTATTTATTTAGGCAAAAAAACAATACCCAAAAAAGTATTGGCTCATAAAAAAACTGAAAGCGAGCAAACAATTACCGGGTAAGCACTACGTAATCTCTAATAATGGCTTTCAAAAACAATTCAGGTTTATTTTCCTTAATTCTCACCCTCATTTTAGCCGATAATTTATTAGCGGTTTCTACAATTAAAAGCCTGTGAGCTTCATTGCCATCAGTTATATATCGGTCAACCAATTTTTTAATAGTTAACATATCGGCCTCCCTAAACATTATTACCTCGGGGTATGAAGGTTCATAATTGGATTGGGAACCTATTTTTAGTAAATCTTCGGCAGTTACAGAATACTTACCCTCCACTCTTACTAATACCGTACCGGCTATAATATCGGCAAGGCGCTGTTTTAAATTAGTAGTGCTTATCATAATACTTGCCAGCACACCACTCGACAAATAAATTTCAACAAACCTTAAACTCCAGCGTGTAAAATAATCCATGAACGATGGCTCTTTGCCATTAAGCATAACCACACGTATGTTCATACTTCGTTTGCCCGGAGTTTGTCCGTTCATAAAATACTCCATCAATAACGTATAAAATGAAAAAAATGGGATAACAATGATGAAAATATAAATTTGAATAGAAGTTTCGTTTTTAAAAATACTGATGGCGATTATGGTATGAATTAGAATCCATGCACCAATAATTAATAAATCGATTAGGTAAGCTAAAAAACGGAGACGGAAGTCGGCCAATGCATGGTCGATGGTTACATTTTGTGTGGTAGTGATGGAAACGGATGACATTTATTCTAAAAGTACTATGTTCTTAGTTCTATGTTCTATGGCCGCTATTAGAACTGAGCACACGGAACATAAACTTCTTCTACATCTCTGCTAATTGCAATTGCTCAGATGATGCAAGTAATTCAAATTTGCGTTCGGTATTATCCTGCTGTTTAAAAATTATAATACAATGTCCCTCATCCTTCCAGTCAAAAGTTACACTGTCATCATTCAAGTCCTCGGCATATATTTCAAATTCAAGTTTTCCTTCTTTAAAATTAAATGCTTTTACCTTCAAATCTACTTTCCATGATTCAATGGAAGACACCCTTTTTGCTTCTATGGTAATTTTCACCTTTCCATTGGGCGATTCCTTTTTTATCAACGCTACCGTTTTACCACCACAAGAAACCAGGGCAATAAAAAAAATAAAGATAGGGAATATTGTTTTCATATATGATTGACGAAGGTATAATTTTTGACACATATTTTAAAAATTCTTATCAATACCCGTTTTAAAAAAATTGTATTGGCATTAACTTTGCATTTTAAATTTTTAATATAAAAACAATGGTTAAAAAATATTTAGTAATAATAGCAATTGCAGGCTTAAGTGGGATGGGCGGTGCCTGGATTTTTGGAAAATTAAATAAAACTGACCGTATAACCGAAAACAGCAGCCTAAAAGATGTGGCCCGAAGTGTAGGTTATTCCTCGGCTTCCGGTTCAGGTTTAGATTTTGTAAAAGCCAGCGAAACAGCCACGCCTTGTGTTGTATTTATTAAAACCACCTCTGAAGTTCAGCGTTCCAGTGGTTTTGGCTGGTTCTTTGATTTTGATCCGTTTGGCAGTATTGGCGAAGTGGCCAGCACAGGCAGCGGGGTTATAATTAGTAAAGATGGTTACATTGTTACCAATAACCACGTAATAAAAGGGGCAAAAACCATTGAAGTGGTTTTAAATAAAAACAAACGCAGTTTTACAGCAACACTGGTTGGCTCACATGCTTCATCCGATTTGGCTTTATTAAAAATAGAAGCTGAAAATTTGCCATTCATCCAATTTGCCAATTCCGACCAAC
>JBJXDS010000051.1:0-5245 GCA_046154525.1 Bacteroidia bacterium | reverse complement strand
TTTTTTGAATTGTGAATTAGTCTAAATTTAAAACCATTATCAAATTTTCTTTGATGATTTTTTCTAATTGAGGTGGTAAGTCGCCAATTTTTTTAAGCATTCTTTTATTATCTATTGCTCTTATTTGGTCAATTAAAATATCACAATTTTCGTCCAGACCAGCCATTCCTTTTGTCAGATTAACTCTTATTATTGTTAACTCATCATCAATATTTGTAGTTATAGGACATATAAGGGTAGATGGATGCAATACCTTATTTAAAAAATTTGTTTGGATTACAAGAACAGGTCTTATTTTGCCGGGTTCAGTTCCTTTTTGCGGGTTTAAATTGGCGAGCCAAATTTCGAATTGTCTAATCGCCATATTCAATTGCTTCAAATTCTTTAAGCACTTTCATTGATTCTTCTCGACCTCTTTCAGATTCAAACTTGAATTTTTTTTCAAGAATAAGACGCTTTTGATAGCGATTGTAATATTCAATAGCATCATTTATATACCTGTTTCTTGGTTTTTTAATACTGGAAAGAATCTTTTCAGTTTCACCGAAAATAGAGTCGTCAATGTTTAAAGATACTGTTTTCATTATATGAATATTTGATATTATAAAATTGTATTACAAAAGTATATTACAAAACTGATTATAACAATAGGATTTATGAATGATTTGAGTGTTATCGCTCCGCCTCTGGCGAGTGATTTAATTAATGGCCTCTGGCCAATATTTATGATAACGGCCAGAGGCCAATAGATTTGTCACTCGCCGGAGGCGAAGCGACAGCAAAAGAGGCAAGCGACAGCAAGGGATAAAATCATTTTTAATAGCCCTGAAATTGGCTATGTATAATTTTATTTATGAAAAACGAAATGTAAAACCCTTGCTATTACTGGATGATATTTTTGAAAAGATAGACAACTCACGGATGCAACAATGGGTAGAAATAATCTCAAAACCCGAAATGGGACAGGTAATTATTACCGATACTAATAAAAAAAGGGTGGAGGAATATTTTGAGGGTAGGGGAGAGGTTGGTTTTTTTGAATTGTGAATGTTGAACTATGAATGTTGAATTTTCGCTATCATATTCTATTGCCAAACCGCGTTGGGATGCAGTGTCTTTTTCTGTTTCAAATATTCAACAATTTGCTCAGGTGTCATACCCTTCAGTTCTTTGCTGATATTATCTCTTACAGCACGAAGGTCTTTGAGAATTGATTTTTCTTCTTTTTTTTCCTTAGTCTTCATATTCTAAAATTTCTCTTGCCACAAAATAACCACCAAAGACAGAAGTATCTAAATAGATTCTTTCCACAAGTCAAAAATACAACAAATTTATAATTTAGAGTTCTGAATAATTAGCCTTTGCAAGTGATTTACGAAAAGGCATCTTGCCAAAAATTGCCGGAGATAATAATAAGGAGTCACTTGCAAGATGCAAGCGACAGCGGGGGGCGAAGCGACAGCAATAGAGGCAAGCGACAGCGGTGTTTTAAAATTTCCTTACAGCTCGAACCCTGTTAATGGAGCCGGACTTTAAACTACCTCCAGTAATTTGTTGGCTGAAAGCTCTTGCATATGAATTATTTGCAATATATTCAGTAGAACCCCAATATGATGTAACGATGCTAAAGCCATTAGAATTACCTAATACTGAATTGACAATGTATGCAACATTGTTACATTGTATTATTTCCCATAACGATGGTAAATACCAATCCGTATAACCACCGCCGCTAAACGTATCGCATAATTGCGCAGCGCTTGAGGTATGCCCGGACTGACTAATAATGGCATTGGTATTAGCTTGTCCATCCATGTAATTTTGGGCCGTTGCCCCAATTGCCGTTGTTGAAACATTGCTCCAAGGAGTCCCACTACTTAAATCCTTCAACGAAGCCACCAAACCATGTTCCGCTCCGCTGGTATCTTTCCAAACGGAAACTACAATACCACCGCCATAAAGTTCCCCAATATAATGGGCAAATTCATTTTTAGGAGCATTTGGGGCTAGTTCTACTATGGCGTGAAATCGGGTTCCTGGAGCTGCACTACCTTTTGATTTGTAATAAAAAGAAATAAAATCTCCCTTTTTAACGGATAGGATGTTAGTTGTGTTACTTTTAATATTAAACCCGTCTGAGTTTGTAAAACTCATGGATAAAGATGTTGGTTTATCATTTAGTAAAACAGTAATTGTTACTGTGGAACCAGCTGCAACGGCATTTCGAGTTGGAGTAGCAATCAAATTCTTAATTTGACCATCGCGAGGTATTAAGAACGAATATTCTTTATAAACCGAAAACCCTACTGCGTAAGTTCCAGAATATTTAACATTTGCACTATCATTTGCAAGTAAATTATTTGTTATAGACTCAAAATAAATGCTACCATTAGAGGAAGTTGAATTTGAAGAAGAATTACTTTTAGGCAAAACCACAAATCCTCCATTTTTACTTAAAAACAAAGTATCATTTCTTACACTTAGCGATTGTATTTCATTGGTAACCGAACTGTCTTTCTCGGTGTATTTTGATATATATCCCTTGTCATTAGTAAGTTCACTCACCTTGGTTGGGATAGTTGGCTTATTGGTAAGGTCGTTATAATTTCCGGTAAAACCATTCCCGGCTTTTTTTGCATACAGGGCATAAGGAACGCTTAATAGCTGACTGGTACCGGTAATGGTATAGCTTGTTCCACCATTCGGGTCGGTTTCGGTTTTTATAAAGTAGGGGCCTTTGCTCCAGTCAATATTTGCAAAGGTTCCTGAAACCACGGTTCCGCTTCCTATCTCAATAGTGGCCAAGCCATTTAAGTTGGTGGTTGGCTTTTGGGTTTCCACATACACGGCCGTGCCAGTGGAGGTGGTTTGCAAAATACTAATCCGCATTCCTACGGCAGTATTCACGACAAGTTTATTACTGCTGTTTCGTATCACCGCCTGGTAACTCATTTTATCAGGACTTTGGGCTATTAGGGTTTGAAAAAATAAAAATGTAAAAAAGGTGGTAATTATTTTTTGCATGGTTTTAGGGTTTTATAATTTTAAAAATCTTCAATTCACTTTGGGCATTTTTTATTTTTAAAAAATAGGTGGCTGCTGCTAAGTTTTTCATATCTATCAAGGTTTGGGAATTTGCAATGGGTTGGCTGGTTATTATTTTTCCGCTTATGTCGGTCAGTTCAAAACAGGAATTTTTAAAATCTGTATTTTCAAAATTTAAAAATAAAAAATCAGCGGAAGGGTTAGGATATACGGATATTGACAAACGGATGCTCAGATTTTCTACACCCCCTACCGTAAAAATTTCGTAAGGCTGTTGCACACCTTGAGTAGCCATGCCTGTGGAACCTGTATTTGTGCTATAATCTATTTGGCCAATGGAATAGCTAACTGTACCTCCGTTTCCGGTGGCATTGCCACCGGTGCTTAAAGTGTTTTGTTGGGCATTGGCCATATCTATTCCCCAAATAAGAACAATAAATAAGGCTGATTTTTTAAAATTCATATTCTTAAATTAAGATATTATCTAATCTTCAATTAGTCAAACGTAATTTTAAAATTTTAAAAATAAGCGAAGTTGAAATTTAATGATGATAGGGTTACATTTTTTAGACCGCAGAAATTTTAATAGTTGGGTTTATTTTAAATGCTATGGATGGTTTGCAGCAAAATATATTAAACCAAATAATCCTAAAATCTTTAAATCCTAAAAATCATGGTCGAAAACTTAAATTAGCAAAACTCAAAAAAATCGTGTTGGTTTGAACTATCCATTTATGTTTGCCAGCGAAAAACCCATAAAGCAAGTAATCAATGAATTATTGAATGCTTATAAACTCAATGGAAAAATAGATGAGTTGAAAATATGGAACAACTGGCCCGATATTATGGGAACAGTAATAGCCAAAAATACAAACAAAATAACCTTGAAAAGCGGCATTTTATGGATATATGTAGAATCAGCTCCTTTAAAGAGTGAACTAACGTTTCACCGCAGTGTTATTTTGCAAAAAATAAATACCTTTTTTGAAAAACAAATTGTAAAAGAAATTCATATCAAATGATCATAAGAAAAAATTATAAGACCAACTATAATTTGAAAATGGTCATTCCTTATGACCTTGATTTAAAAAATAAATATCAATTACATAAGAAATGATGAACTATAAAATTGCACCTTCCATACTTTCGGCCGATTTTGCCAATTTGCAACGCGATGTGGAAATGATAAATAAAAGTGAGGCCGATTGGTTTCATGTGGATGTGATGGACGGGGTTTTTGTACCCAATATTTCGTTGGGATTGCCAGTGATTTCAGCCATAAAGCGGCATGCCACCAAGCCATTGGATGTTCACCTAATGATAATTCAACCGGAACGGTATATTGCTGATTTTAAAAAAGCAGGAGCCGATGTATTAACCGTTCATTTGGAAGCAAGTACCCATTTGCACCGCACCATTGGGGCTATAAAAGAAAATGGTATGATGGCCGGTGTGGCTTTAAATCCACATTCACCCGTTTCACTTTTAATGGATGTGCTGTTGGATATAGATTTGGTGTGCCTAATGAGTGTGAACCCCGGATTTGGAGGCCAAAAGTTTATTGAAAATACCTACAATAAAATAAAGGAACTGAGGCAAATGGCCATGAATAGTGGCAAAGATTTACTAATAGAAATAGATGGGGGGGTAACTTTAGATAATTATAAATTGTTGTTACAGGCAGGTGCCAATGTTTTGGTAGCAGGCAATACCGTTTTTTCATCACCCAATCCAACAGTAACCATTCAAAAATTAAAAGAAAATTGATAGCAATATTTAAAAGGTATAAGGCGTTAATCAATCTTTAGTATGATAGTTGAAAAAGTTAAAGTGGTTGAAAAAGTGATTTGTAGGTATTTTTTTAAATCAACCAACCACTATTTTAACTAATAAACCAATCACCAAATAAACAGTCACAAATCAAATCACTAAAATTTAAAATCTCCATTCTTTTATTGTTCATAGGGCAGTTTGCCTTGGCACAATCGTATATCAAGGGCGTTGTTTCCGACTCATCGGGAGTGCAGTTAGGGGGAGTTTCCATTTTTACCGACGACCAACTTTATGCTGTAGTTTCTGAGGAAGATGGTACCTATATTTTAAAAGTGCCACCTGAAAAAGGGTACACAATTTATTTTTTTTATCAGAAAACACGGGTTATACGAACAATTAAGCCTTTAAAAAACAAGGAAACTATCAC
>JBJXDS010000050.1:0-9072 GCA_046154525.1 Bacteroidia bacterium | reverse complement strand
TGGAACCAGTTATTAAATAGTACCCGTTGTTATCAAAGTTATATACCATTGCATTTACAAAATCAAGTTTGGTTAGGGAGGCTCCAGCCTGAAACTGAACTTCGGTCAATTCATTGATAGTTTTAATTTTATAATTTACAATGACTGGAATTTCAATATAGGAAATATTATTGGCAAACCTTATGTTTTCTTCAGGGTTTGATTCTTCGGGAGCCTCAAAATCAGGTTTGCCTTCAAAAAAAAAGTGATTCTCGGCTCCGGTTCCGGCATAAGAAATCTGTGGATTGGTTTCATCAGAAATTTCTTTTAGCAACAGCGATTCACCTGTATTTAAATAAACAATTCCCGACTCAAAACTTAGCCTGCGGTTAACCCTGAAAATTATTTCTAATGCCAGTGAACATTTCATAAGCGATTTGTCAAGCTGGTTTCTTTCTTTTTTTGTTTGGTAAAAACCAAATTGAGTATTGCCAACGTGTCGGGTACTTATCTCATCAATATTGGTGTATTTTATTTGTCGATAAGAAACCCCAGGAGAAAGACTTATACCGATTGACCATTTGCTGAACTTGGCCTCTGGTTTTTTTGGAAATATACCGTTCTTGTTTAGGTTTTTTGAATTAAAAGTTTCGATTATTGGGGTAAATAAATCCTTGGACGTTAGTAATGATTTTATGGTTATTAATGAAAATTTTTCCGCCTTGTTTCCATAATCCTCAGTATTACTAATAGCACTTGGCGACTTAATAGGTAATAAAGTTATGTTATTTTGAAGAAACGATTCTGCTTTTTTTTGAGCTTCGGAATTGTTGGACTCAAAGACTATGGGATTTGAAATTTGTAACCTGGTTATTTCTGCAGGCATTGTTTGTAACTTTCCTTCTTCAGTTTCATCCGAAAATAATTTTGAAAGTGAGTAATTTATATTAAAAAGATCGAAACCCGTTGTTTTGGAAAATAACTGAATGCCAATAATAAGAATGCCAACGCAAGCCAATACCGCAAATACTTGTGAAACCAGATTCACCTTCTTTGCTATATTTTCACGTTCAAATCTACCCATTGTTTTCAATTAACAAAAATATCAATATATGCCAATTATACAATGTGAATTTTTGGCTATTGACTCAAAAATGGCAGTTACTTGGCAATTGCCTTACAATAACGGTCTAATTCAAGAGATATAATATCCCAGCTAAATTTTGATTTTGCAACTTCATTTCCTTTAACACCAGTATTTCGTCTCAAAGGTTCAGATTCTAATAACTCTATAACTTTATTGGCAAATCCTTGGGGATTGGTTTCTAAAAAAACCCCAGCTCCATTTTCAATTTCCAACCCTTCAAAACCAATAATACCACTAACTACAGGCACACCCATGGCCATAGCTTCCAATACCTTATTTTGGGTTCCGGCCCCAAACCGCAAGGGCGAAACCACAATAGCCGCTTGTTGATACATTAACTTTAAATCGGGTATAAATCCTGTTATTTCTATATTCTCCGATTTTAAATCTGTCACTTGTTTTACAGGTCGTTGCCCAGCTATTATAAATTTTACCTTTGGGAATTTTGAAGTTATAATTGGGAAAATCTCCTTTACAAAATAACCAACCGCATCCACATTGGGCGAATAATCCATATTTCCGGTAAAAAGCAAAACAGAATTTTTAGAATAATAATGACCCTCCGATTTAAAGGTATCCAAATCCACACCATTCCTTAATAAATCAATATTGGAAGAACCATGTTCTGCTTTCATATAATTCAGATCTTCCCTTGAACACACCAAACCCAAATTAAATTTTTTAACAATTTCACCTTCAAAATTATACAGGCGTTGGTATTCTAATTTTTCAAAAAAACTTTTAAATATATTTTTCTGATTTTCAATCCGCCGTTTCCAATAAAGCGAAAACGCATCAGGCAAATCAAGGATTTTTGGAATGTTAATTTCGGAAGTAAATTGAGCCATTCTCAAATGTTGTGTATGAATAATATCTGTATTGTTTTTAGCTAAAAAAGTCTGAACCAGGCTTTTCATTTTAGTACTTTTAAAATAAGCGACCTGAAAGGGAAGGTTAGAAAAAATGGCAATAAGGCAATTTAAATACGATTGCCATTTGGGCAAACTGATAATATGAACTTGCTTAAATAATTTTTCTAATTCGGCAGTGTAATTATAATCGTCTTTCGATTCGGCAAAGGTGATAAGATAAAGTTCGTGATTTACGGAAAGCCTTTTCGCCAGATTATAAATTTTTAATTTGTCGCCCCTGAAAGGCGGGTAAGGAACCCGGTTGGCCACAAATAAAATTTTCATAATAATTTATTTCGGCAAAAGTAACCAAAACGTTTGCAATGGATATTGCAGAATGTCAGAAATAAATTCGAAAATTAGTCAGGCTTTGCAATTCTAAACAAACTTGATAAGGTGCTTTTTGATAAAATAAAAACTTTCTTTTTGCCTGATTTTTTTGAAACAGAAGAAAATCTTACCAAGTCAATATCCACTTTTCCCTTAGGAGAATAATCTTTAAAAACAGAGTTAGGAATGATGAAGGAACCATTGTCCTTTATGAATTTTGACCAAAGTTTAGGAATTTGAATATTTCTATCTCCATACCATTTTACATAGATCGCCAAATAGTCTTTTTTATTTTCTGGTTCCCATTCAATTTTAAAATCTTTGGTTAAATCTACTTTAAAATTCAATGGGGACATATTTGATTTTAATGCTTTTACTATTTTTATTATGCTGGCATAAGGCTCAAAACCTAAAGAATCATTGCCATCGTATTTAAAATTAACTGTATTTCCAACATGTCTATTGAACGATCTATTATATGAATCAGAAAACTGATGGGTTCTTTTTCCATTTATTGTCAGCAAGGAATCATTAAAATAAAAGTTACCTAAATCAACACTATAAGATTCTTTTTCTTTACCCATTAGTTGAATGTCACTTCTAATTCCTTGAGTAGCAAAATATGAAAATGAGGTATGGGTAATAAATACATCACTGCTATAATCCATCATCACAAATTGATTAGAATCCCTTTTTCCAAAATATTTGTTTGTACTGTAACATGAAACAAATAAAAATGTAATATTGATAGAAATTTTGAAGGGATTTATTTTATTCATAAGTCAAAATTAAGTTATTAATTTAGTTAATTATTACCCCTTCTCCTCCAACCTCCCGTCACTATGCTTCGCAAATCTCCCTTTATTTCTGTCATGCACCTGGTCATACTTTGGCCATGGCCAGCCGCCAAACTGGGTTTTATGGTAGTCTTCAAAAGCCTGGTTTATTTCTTCCTTGGTGTTCATTACAAAGGGCCCGTATTGCATTACTGGTTCGCCAATAGGTTTGCCTTGCAACACCAAAATACTTACATCGTCAGTTTGGCTTTCAATGGTAATATCCATATCGGCTTCCACTTCTACAGCACAATAATTTGTTACTGTTTGGTCGGCTACTTTTAGGCTATCTCCTTCATAAAAATATAAGTTTCGGTTTATTCCTGCCGAGGCTTTGGGCAACGTCCATTTGGTATTGGGTTTCATTTTAATATTGCACACGGCTACTTCATTAGCCGGGTCGGCCGCCCAGGAATCAGGCGGAGGAGTTTGGGCTATTTTATCTCCCAATTTCCCCGCTATTACTTCTATTTCCATGGTTTTATCTTCATTGGTAAATCTGGGAATACCATCGCTCCAAAGCATTTTAAAATGGGCATCCACCATTTTATTTTTCTTGGGCAGGTTTAGCCAAATTTGAAATAATTCCATGGTGTTTTCTTTGTCTTTATGCAATAAAGGAAACATTTCAGAATGTTGTACTCCTTTACCAGCCGTCATCCATTGCACGTCTCCATTACCATATCTTCCCGCAGCACCCAATGAATCAGCGTGATCTACCAATCCCTTTCTTACCACGGTTATAGTTTCAAATCCCCGGTGCGGATGGCCGGGGAAACCGGGAACGGTTTTACCATGATACATCCTGAAACCGTCTTTTATAATAAAATCATCGCCTATGTGACGACCAGAAAGATAGGATTTATCAGGTCCCATTACATCATTTCCTTTGGGAAAATAATCTTCGTGATGCACGCAAAACAAAAATGGGTCGGCGGTATCCCATTGAAAACCGAGGGGTTTTATATTTTTTATTGGATTCTTCATGTCTTCTGGTTCAATGGTTTTTTTAAAACTTTTAACTGCACCAGCTAAAGGTAGAGCAAGTAAAGATGTTATACCTATAGATAGTTTGTTTACAAAATTTCGGCGAGGTAATTTTTCGTTCATGATAGTTCAAAAATAATAAAACAGCTCTGAGGATTTAAAGTTTTGATTTTTTAAAACACAATTCATTTTTATGATTTTCGCAAAAGACACAAATTTCCTTGTCGGTCTTTACGGTTAAAACTTTGCGAACTTTGCGGTTAATTGACAATTAAACACTTTATTTTTGCACCTCTTTTAAAATCACCCGTAATTGGGGTTTATGAAAACAAAATTAGATACAATTGACTCGGCTATTGAGGATATAAAAAACGGCAAAATAGTCATTGTGGTGGACGATGAAAACCGGGAAAATGAAGGGGATTTTCTTACGGCCGCCAGTAATGTAACTCCTGAAATGATTAACTTTATGGCCCGCGAAGGCCGGGGATTAATTTGCGTTCCTTTATCAGAAGAACGATGCAAGGAACTAGGTCTTGAATTAATGGTTACCAATAATACCGACCATCACAAAACCGCCTTTACCGTATCAGTTGATTTACTGGGGCATGGCTGCACCACAGGTATTTCAGCCCAGGATCGTTCAAAAACAATACAAGCATTGGTAAATTCGGATACTAAACCTGATGATTTGGGAAGACCGGGACATATTTTTCCATTGATTGCCAGAAGTGAAGGAGTTTTAAGAAGAGCCGGGCATACCGAGGCCGCAATTGATTTGGCACGTTTGGCAGGTTTACCGCCAATTGGTTGCATTGTTGAAATATTGAACGAAGATGGAACCATGGCTAGGCTTCCGGATCTATTAAAAGTTGCTAAAAAATTTGATCTTAAAATTATTTCTATTGAGGAACTTATAAAATACAGACTTGAAAAGGAAAGCCTGATAAAACGAATTATAAGTGTGGATCTGCCCACCCTTCACGGTGATTTTGATTTGGTAGCCTACAAGCAAATTAATACCGATCAGGAACATATCGCCTTAATAAAGGGCAGTTGGAAAGAAGGAGAACCCGTTTTGACCCGTGTGCATTCTTCGTGTATTACTGGTGATATTTTTGGAAGCTGCCGTTGCGATTGTGGTCCGCAACTAAATGCGGCCATGAATATGATTGAAAAAGAAGGCAAAGGTGTGATCGTTTATATGAACCAGGAAGGCCGGGGCATTGGTTTGATAAATAAATTGAAGGCCTACAAATTGCAGGAACAGGGCCTGGATACGGTGGAAGCCAACCTTCAATTAGGGTTTCAAATGGACCAGCGCGAGTATGGAATCGGGGCTCAAATATTACGCGATTTAGGCGTAAGTAAAATGCGGTTGATGAGCAATAATCCTCAAAAAAGAACTGGATTGGTAGGTTACGGTTTGGAAATAGTAGAAAATGTGGCCATAAAAATTAAAGCTAATAAACACAACAAAAAATACTTGGATACAAAACGAGATAAAATGGGACATGATCTTTAATGGAAGTTCTAAGTTCTTTGTTATAAGTTCTTAAAAAAATGTTCAATAATCAATTCTCAATATTCAATGTACAATAAGCCGCGTCAATTCATCTTGGGTCAGTTGTCCACCTTAGAAGAAGGCAGAGGGATCTGTTTCCATATAATCAGATGTTTAAAATTTTGAAATGATTCTTACAATTATCCTCATCTTCATTATCGGCTATTTGGCCATTGCTTTTGAGCATCCGTTGCACCTCAATAAGGCCGCTAGTGCATTAATTACCGGTGTTATGAGTTGGGTGGTTTTTATACATTTTAATACCGATAAGGAATTGGTAAACGAACAACTGATGCACCATTTAGGTAATATTTCAGGAATATTATTTTTTCTATTGGGAGCCATGGTTATTGTAGAATTAATTGATGCCCATGATGGTTTTGAAATAATTTCCCAACGAATAAGTACAAAAAAAATACGAAATTTACTTTGGATGGTTTGTGGCATTACGTTTTTTTTATCCGCCATTTTAGATAATCTTACCACCACCATTGTTATGATCTCATTGCTCCGCAAATTGGTGGAAGAGCAAAAAAAACGATTGCTGTTTGCCGGAATGATAGTGATTGCTGCCAATGCGGGTGGTGCTTGGTCACCCTTGGGTGATGTAACTACAACCATGCTGTGGATTGGCGGACAAATATCACCGGTTAAAATAATGTCGAGCCTTATTTTACCTAGTTTAGTTTGCATGTTGATTCCTTTAATAATTGTTTCCTTTCGGTTTAAAGGTTCGTTAAAAGCTAAGGGTATAAATGCTTCAAAACAAAATTTGTCTACAACAGCCTTAGAAAGAAATGTTGTGTTTTTTACAGGTTTGGGATGCTTAATTTTTGTTCCCGTTTTTAAAACCCTTACTCATTTACCCCCCTTTATGGGCATACTTATTGGCCTTGGGGTTATGTGGGTAATCACCGAAATTATGCATAAACGCAAGGATTCGGATTATAAAGATAATCTTTCGGTGGCCGGGGTGCTCCGCAAAATAGATACTTCCAGCATTCTATTTTTTATGGGAATTCTATTAGCTATTTCGGCTTTGGAAAGTTCGGGTTTATTGAAAAATTTAGCGCTATCACTCAGCCAAACTTTTAGAACAGATGCCACAATAGCTATGCTTTTAGGCTTATTATCTGCAATTGTAGATAATGTGCCGTTAGTAGCTGCAGCCCAGGGAATGTATAGTTTGGAACAATTCCCGGCCGATCATTATTTTTGGGAATTTTTGGCCTATAGCACCGGCGTTGGTGGAAGTGTTTTGATAATAGGTTCAGCCGCCGGAGTAGCCGCTATGGGTTTGGAAAAAATTAATTTTATTTGGTACTTAAAAAATATATCACTCCTTGCATTGCTTGGATTTTTTGCCGGTGCCGGGGTATATATAATCATGAATTAGGGTGTTGAAATCGTTAAAACGATTAATTAGAAATTAAATTTAATATAGTCCTCGGTATGAAACGTGGGCTATGAAAAAGAAATAATTATGGAAAGGTTTTAACCTTTTTTAAAATTAAAAAAAGACAAAAATAAATTACAACAATAAATGATCTCATTAAGTAATTTCTCCTTCGAATTTGGAGGACGATACCTTTACAAAGATGCCGATTGGCACATTAAACCAAAAGAACGGATTGGCCTGGTTGGCAAAAACGGTACAGGAAAAAGTACACTTTTACGCGTTATTACCGGCGAATACCCTTTACGTGAAGGGGATATTAGTAAACTTAAAAGTTTGACTATCGGATTTTTAAACCAGGACCTTTTATCGTATGAAAGCGATGAACCCATTGTGAACGTGGCCATGCAGGCTTTTGAACGACAATTGTTTCTGGAAGCTGAAATTGAAAAGCTTCTTAAAATAGTTGAAACGGATTACTCAGAAGACAACCTTCATAAGCTAGGCGAAATGCAGGAGGAGTTTCTGCACAGCGATGGCTATGATATTCGCTACAAAACAGAAGAAATATTGGAAGGTCTTGGGTTTAGTACGGCTGATTTAAGTCGCCCATTGTCTGAATTTTCGGGAGGATGGCGTATGAGGGTGATGCTTGCCAAAATGCTTTTGATGAAACCGCAGCTTTTATTATTGGATGAACCTACGAATCACCTGGACTTACCAAGTATTGAGTGGCTCGAAACCTATCTTTCAGATTATGAAGGAACGGTCATAATTGTTTCCCATGACAGGTACTTCCTCAATCGTATGGTTACCAAAATTGTGGAAATTGCCAATCAAAAGGTTTACCAATACACCGGGAATTTTGAACAATATCTGGAACAAAAAGAAGAACGGGACGATTTACAAACCCGCCAATATGAAAACCAACAGGATTATATCCGCCAACAGGAACGGTTTATAAACCGATTTAAAGCTAAAGCAAGTAAGTCAACATTGGTGCAAAGCCGGGTAAAAATGCTGGATAAATTAGATTTGGTGGAAGCGGTGGTTCAGGACAATTCCAAAATAAATATCCGGTTTAATATTTTAAAAGAACCGGGTAAGGTAATTTGTGAATTAAAAAATGTGAGCAAATCCTACGGCCCAATTGAAATATTGAAAAAAGCCAGCATTCTTTTGGATAGAGGTGATAGGATAGCCCTGATTGGTGCGAATGGAAAAGGTAAAAGTACTGTTTTACGCATAATTGCCGGAACTGAAAACCATACAGGCGAACGCATAATGGGATATAATCTTATTCAATCATTCTACGCCCAGCATCAGTTGGAAAGTTTGAATTTGGAAAATGATGTGATACAAGAACTGGCAAGTTTTGCTACCAACAAAACCGAAGGAGATTTACGAGGACTTCTCGGAGGTTTCTTGTTTCAGGGCGATGATGTATTTAAAAAAATAAAAGTACTGAGCGGAGGTGAAAAAGCCCGTGTTTCATTGGCCAAAATGGTGACCACAGGGGCTAATTTTTTGGTATTGGATGAGCCTACCAATCACTTGGACATGCAGAGTATTGACATCCTTATTGATGTATTTAACGACTATGCCGGAAGTTTTATAGTGGTGAGCCACGACAGGCATTTTGTAAGCCAAATAGCCAACAAGATTTGGTGGATAGAAGATAATCAAATTAAAGAATACCCCGGAACGTATGCCGAGTTTGAACCATGGAACCATCAACGATTAAAGAATAAAGCCGCAACAAAAACGGCGACGAAAGAAGCACCGGTAGTTCATGTAAAACCAAAAGCTGAAAACCTTCCACACAAAGACACGTTAATCAAAACTTTGAAAAAGCAAATTGATGCATTGGATATTGAAATTGCTACGCTTAAAAAAGAAATTGACACAAACGAAAATGAGAT
>JBJXDS010000049.1:0-5735 GCA_046154525.1 Bacteroidia bacterium | reverse complement strand
CAATTATTAAAATTATTGGTTTTAATTCTTTTTGTTGGTGGTTTTATTTTTACCGGATTGTATTTTTATAATACAATTGTTAAAAAAAACAGTTTTAAAACCGACCAATTTAAAAATGCCAGGTAGCGTAAAACTTCACCCATCCTGGTTGGAAGTTTTGAAAGATGAATTTTCAAAACCTTATTTTATTGAATTAAAAAACTTTTTAATTCAGGAAAAACAATCCGGTCAAACGGTTTATCCTCCTGGAAATAGAATTTTTGCAGCATTAGATGAAGCCCCTTTTGAAAAGGTAAAAGTTATAATTCTTGGGCAAGATCCTTACCATGGGACTGGTCAGGCCAACGGTATGTGTTTTTCAGTTAACCGGGGAGTTACACCTCCACCTTCTTTAAAAAATATTTATAAAGAAATAGAAACCGATTTAGGGTTTCTACCACCCAACCATGGCGATTTATCAAGTTGGGCAGCCAATGGGGTTTTGTTATTAAACGCTGTTTTAACCGTAAGAGCCAACCAACCCGCATCACACCAAAACCAAGGCTGGGAAATATTTACCGATACCATTATTAAAACATTAAGCGAACAAAAAAGCAACATTGTTTTTTTACTTTGGGGCAGTTTTGCGAAAGGCAAAAAAGCACTTATTGATAACCAAAAGCATTTGATATTGGAAGCAGCACACCCATCCCCATTTTCGGCTTACAATGGATTTATGGGATGCAAACATTTTTCAAAAGCCAATACTTTTTTAAAAGAAAAAGGGATGGAAGAAATAAAATGGGAATTATAAACCATTTCTATCCATTGCCGTTGCTTTAAAGCAACGGCAATAAATCAGCCTATAAATACTCTCCTCACCAATTCTACCAACGCCAAAATAATAAATAAACTCCCTACAATTTTATTAAGGTTGTGTTTTAAAATTGAATTCAATTTTTCTTTATATGCAATAGCCAGTTTAGTAAATGTAAACAGCAATAGCCAGGCTCCGACTGCTGTTCCTAAAACAAAAGTGAGATAGGGTGCCGAAAATAATCCATTTCCAAAATGAATAAAACCTTTCATATACACCAATACTCCCAACCAAAAAGGAAATAATTGAGGATTAAAAATAGCCAGCATAAACCCTTTGGCAAAACCAGCCCCGGCTGATGGTTTTATTTCTTGTTTGTGGTAGGGTTTTAAAAAATAATAAATACCCAATGCTAATAATAGCACAACAACCAACCACCCAAAAACAGTCATTATAGTAGGATGTTTTTCAATAATACTGGCTCCCCACACAGCCAATGAAGCATAAATTATTTCTGGCAAAGCCCCGCCTGTTGCCACTATTAAGGCTTGTCGTTTGCCATGAGCTAAAGCAGTTTGAATAACACAAACGTTTACCGGCCCTAATTGCAGCGACCCCCAAAAACTAATAGCCGCAGCCAATAGAAAAGCTAAAACTTCATTCATTTTACCGGGCGGCAAACCTAGTTAGTTTTAGCCAATTTATGCACAATGTTTGTAAAGCAAAGCAGCCCTATTAATTTTGCCCATTATGGAAATACAAGGAAAATTAATGATGCTATTGCCATTGCAAAGTGGAACAAGTGCCAAAGGCGAATGGAAAAAGCAAGACGCAATATTTGAAACATTAGAGCAATTCCCTAAAAAAGTATCGGTATCTTTTTGGGGTGATAAGGCCGATGAACTTAAAATTATAAAAGAAGGAGCCATTGTTAAATTGCATGTAAACATTGAATCTCGTGAATATAATGGTAAATGGTATACGGATGTAAGGGCTTGGAAAGTAGAACCCGGAGATGCAAATGCTTCTTCATCTGCACCAGCTCAAAACTCAGCCTCCATCGATAAGCCTCATGCTGAAGAACCTGCCGACCTAACCCCATCGGATGGTGCGGTGGATGATCTGCCGTTTTAATTAAGACACTCAAGTTAACCGCATAGCTCACAAAGTTTATCGCAAAGCCCACTAAGAAAATAAAGTCTTAACTTACTTTGCGATCAGTTTCTTAGTGTTCTTTGCGGTTATTATTTTTAAATATTTTTCTAAAAATTAAAAATCTTGCTCACAAACAACTGAAACAACTCCGGCCTTAGTAATCCTGTAAACACAAACCCAAACACAGCCCCGTAAAAATGGGCATCATGGCCAATATTGTCCGTTCCTTTTTTGGCCATATACTGCGAATAAACCAAATACAGCAACCCGTATAAAAAGGCCGGGATAGGTAGTATGCCGAAAAAATATATTTGTGCTTTGGGGGCAAATAAAACAAACGCAAAAACTACGGCTGACACAGCCCCTGAAGCTCCCACCGCATTGTACCAAACGTTGTTTTTATTTTCGATTAAGGTTTTAATATTGGCAGCCCCTATGGATAATATATACATTGCCACATACATAGGCAAACCAAATGGAATGTAGGCTGCATACACCTGTTCAATAAAATTACCAAAGGAGTACAACACAAACATATTGATAACCAAATGGGGTATATCGGCATGAAGCAAGGCACTGGTGAATATCCGGTAATACTGGCGTTTATGAAAAATGGAGTAAGGATTAAAAATTAATTTATTATAAAGTTCGGTATTATTCCATGCCCAAAAAGAAATGCCACAAGTAATGAGGATAATTATAAGTGTTATGTTGATGTCCATTTAATATTTTTGAAAGGTTCAAACATACCCGAAATTATAAAGCAGTATTGAAAAAAATTGTCCTCTTATCCGACACCCATGGCTATATGGATGAACATATTTTAAAATTTAGCCGCGAGGCAGATGAAATATGGCATGGCGGCGATTGGGGGCCGGATGTAAACGAAAAATTGGAGGAATTAAAAAAGCCAATTCAGGGGGTTTATGGTAATATCGACGGGCAACCAATACGTGCAATATATCCCGAAATAAAGCGTTTTGACTGCGAAGGAATAAAGGTTTTTATAAAACACATTGGGGGCTATCCGGGCCATTATTCACAAGGGGTTAAGGCTGTTTTGGCCAATGAAAAACCAGGCATTTTTATAAGCGGTCATTCGCATATTTTAAAAGTGATGCGGGATGAAACTATTCCGGGAATGTTGCATGTAAATCCAGGGGCGGCAGGTGTTCATGGATTTCATAAAGTAAGAACGATGATAAATTTTAAAATTGATAACGGTAAGGTTTTTGATATGAATGTGATTGAATTGGGAAGCAGGGGGTAATGGTTATTGGGGTATTAGTTATTGAGTATTGAACATTGATTATTGAACATTAAAGGATTATGATAAAAAAAATAAGCACCATACTTTTATTAATATTTATTACAGCTAGTATATCTCAAGCCCAGCCTTTGCCCGATGGCATTTCGAAAAATAAAAAAGCTGTTGAATTATTTAATAAGGCCATGGGGCAGTATGATTTGATGGAGTATGATAATGCCATCGATTTATTAAAATCGGCCATTGATAAAGATGCGAATTACATTGATGCCCATGATTTACTGGGGCAGGTATATTGGGATAAGGGAAATTTGACTCAGGCTGAAAAAACGTATTTAAAATTAATAAAAATAGATGTTAACTATTGGATAGCCTATTATTCACTGGCTGAAATTACGTTTGATGCCATGAAGTATGATACGGCTTCGTTGTGGTATAAAAAGTTTTTGACCTATACCAAAATACCCGAAAAAGAAAAATTGAATGCTGAAAAGCAGATAAAAAGTTGTGAGTTTGCGGCCAAAGCTTTTAAAAATCCTGTACCTTTTAGCCCGGTAAATTTAGGAACAGGAATAAATTCGGTATTAAGCGAATATTTCCCCACCCTAACTGCCGATGAGCAAACCATGTTTTTTACCTGTATGGATAACCGGAGTCAGGAAGATTTTTTAATTTCAACTTACGAAAATGGTAAATGGACAGATGCCATTAATATGGGTCCTCCTATTAATACACCCGAAAATGAAGGAGCGTCTACCACCTCCGCTGATGGACAATATTTATTTTTTACAGCCTGTCAAAATCCTGCAAATCTGGGTTCCTGCGATTTGTGGCTTACCTACGTAAAGGGAGATAAATGGCAAGCCGCCATCCACATGCCCGATAACGTAAATTCGAAATATAAGGAAACTCAACCTTCATTAAGTGCCGATGGCAAAACCCTATATTTTGCAAGTAACCGACCAGGAGGCTATGGCGATATGGATATTTGGAAAACCATGTTTGAAAAAAATGCATGGTCAAATCCTGTAAACCTTGGCCCCGGTATTAATACCCCTTTTGATGATGAATGTCCGTTTATCCATCAGGATGGGGTAACCCTTTACTTTGCATCAGATGGGTGGCCCGGAATGGGCGGCAGGGATTTATTTATGGCCACATTGAATGAAAAAGGGGAGTGGCAAACTCCTATGAACTTGGGCTATCCGGTAAACACGGTGGGTAATGAAGAGGGATTAATAATTAACCGATCAGGCACCATGGGGTATTTTTCGAGCGATAAACAATCAAATCCCGGTCATCAGGGTAGAGTTGATATTTACAGTTTTACATTGCCATTAAATTTAAGGCCGGGAGTGGCCAGTTATGTAAAAGGAAAAGTGTATGATGCCGATACCAAATTGCCAATAGTAGGCAAAGCTTTGGTGGAACTAACCGATTTGGGAACATCGACTTTGGCAGGTTTTTGCAAGGCGAATGAAAAAACCGGAAATTTCCTGATAGTAATACCAGGCAATAAAAACTATGGGATGAATGTAGCTGCGGAGGGGTATTTATTTTTTTCCGAAAATTTTGCCATAAAAGATAACCCGTCGTCCGACCCTTATATGATAGATGTTCCACTTAAAAAAATAAAACCGGGGCAAACATTTCCTCTCTACAACATTTTGTTTGATGTAAATAAATACGAGATAAAGCAGGAATCGACTTCCGAGCTGGAACGGCTCTTTAATTTGCTAACAGCCAACAGCAAAATTAAAGTGGAAATTGGTGGCCATACCGATAATTCAGGAACCGAGGCTATTAATCAAACCTTGTCGCAAAACCGTGCCAAGGCAGTTTACGATTGGTTGATAAAAAAAGGGATAGTTGCAGCCCGATTGTCATTTAAAGGCTATGGCTCAAGTATGCCCATTGGAGGCAATGATACAGATGAAGGGAAACGGAAGAACCGGAGGACCGAGATAAAGGTGATGTAGGTATTCTATTTTTTCTTTTTATGAAAACTAAAATTAACACCAAAAAGAATATTAACCTGACTGAAAAAGAAACGCTGGCTGGCATAATCCGAAGGGTTGGCGGTAGGCCTTATTTTAGGCATATTTATAAATCCGGGTTTAAATTCGGATTGGATAAAAAAGTATTTATAAAGGGTGAGATTGACACCCAATGTAGCGTTAATGCCATAACCGGTTATGTGATATTTATCGTTTCGTTTATAATTTAAAACTGTGGCATCGGTCCGTGGCCTTAATAACCCAATCCCAATACCTCCCACAAAGTTTAAATTTAAATTTTTATTGGAAATTAATTTATCAAAACGCCTCATTTCTGTATAAAGGTAGTTTAGGCCATCGGTATGTTCAAATTTTAAAAAGCCGGGTTCAATCTGTATATCATCATTGAAATATATGGAGTCATAATTGGTACCGGTACCGCTAATTTCTCCGGTTATTTTAACCGTTTGATTTCTTTTTACCACATATTTCATGTGGTCGAAACCTGCCGAAATTGTAT
>JBJXDS010000048.1:0-5092 GCA_046154525.1 Bacteroidia bacterium | reverse complement strand
GTTTTTGACTCAAACTCAGCCGAACAGGTATCCACCATTTTATAAACCCGGTTTATTCCAAATTCTTTGCGCTTGGCATACACCTCATCATCGGTGCAATTGCGCATGGCATAAGCAATTTGAAAATCGCTAAAACCTTTTTCTTTGGCTAATCGCAATACGGCAGGGTCGATATTGTTAATGGAATATTTGGTTAAGATTTTTTCCATCTTTACCAACTCATTTATTTGTTCCAAAAACCAACGGTCAATTTTAGTTATTTTTTGAATAGATGTTAAAGGTACACCTAATGAAATAGCATCTTTAATATGCCAAAGCCTATCCCAACTTGGTTTTTCCAGACTTTCTAAAATCGGGTCGAGTTTATGTAAATCCAAACCATCACACCCTAAGCCTCGGCGGTTGGTTTCCAAACTCTGACAGGCTTTTTGCAAGGCTTCCTGAAAACTACGACCAATGCCCATCACTTCTCCCACCGATTTCATCTGAAGCCCCAATTGTTTGTTGGCACCTTTAAATTTATCAAAATTCCAGCGGGGGATTTTTACAATGGTATAATCTATGGCCGGTTCAAAAAACGCAGAGGTGGTTTTGGTTACCGGATTTTTTAACTCATCCAAATAATAACCGATGGCTAGTTTGGAAGCAATTTTAGCAATAGGATAACCCGTAGCCTTGGAAGCCAATGCCGAAGAACGGCTTACCCTAGGGTTAATTTCAACAGCAATTAAATCATCATTTTCAGGATTAATGGCAAACTGAACATTGCATCCTCCTGCAAATGTTCCGATATTTCGCATCATCAAAAAAGCGGCATCCCGCATTTTTTGATATGCAACGTCGCTCAGTGTCATGGCCGGAGCAACAGTTATACTATCGCCCGTATGAATCCCCATAGGGTCAAAATTTTCAATGGTACATATTACGGCAATATCACCTTTAGCATCACGTAATAGCTCCAGCTCAAATTCCTTCCAACCCAAAACTGCTTTTTCTACTAATACTTCATGAATTGGCGAAGCTTCTAAACCAGCTTTAAGAGCCACATCCAATTCTGATTTATTCCAAACGAAGCCTCCGCCATATCCACCCAATGTAAATGATGGCCTGATTACCAAAGGGTATCCAATGTCCTGTGCAAATTCTTTACCTTCCAAAAAAGAGTTAGCCACTTTACTTGGAGCAACTTGAACACCTAATTCCACCATCAGTTTTCGGAATAATTCACGGTTTTCACACGTATCAATGGCAGCAATATCAACTCCTATTAATCTAACATTATATTTTTCCCAAATGCCAAGTTGATCGGCCTCCATACAGAGATTCAATGCGGTTTGCCCGCCCATAGTTGGTAATACCGCATCAATCTTTCGTTCTTCTAATATTTTTATAAGACTATCCGTAGTTAGTGGCCATAAATAAATATGATCCGCCATGACAGGGTCGGTCATGATGGTGGCTGGGTTGCTATTTATTAAAGAAACTTCAATTCCTTCTTCCCTTAAACTTCGGGCAGCCTGGCTTCCAGAATAGTCGAATTCGCAGGCTTGCCCAATAATGATGGGTCCGCTTCCAATAATTAAAACTGATTTTATAGAGAGGTCTTTCGGCATGGATTAAAAATTGTGCAAAACAACAAAATTTAGGGCGGCTAAACAAATCTATTTAAGGGAAGAAAGTCACATAACTTCTCTATCGGTGTTGCTAATTTTAATATTATAATTAGACAAAAGGCTAATATCTAATTCCCAATGTGATTCGCTTCTTTGTTTCCACTTTTCAAATGCTTCTCTAATAAGTTCTTTCGCAGTTAATTCAGATAGATTATTAAGGCGTATGAATCTTTCAACAGCACGATTATAAAATTCCTTACCAAGAACAGTTTTAGTAAATCCCAAATGTTTTACCTGATGACATAATGGACAGATAGATTGAAATTTTAATAATGATTGGTTTTTTTTGATTTCATCATATTTCCATACTTCATGACATTCAACTGGGTGTTTGGAACCTCTATCGTTGCATATCTCACATTTAAAATTTGCAATTCCACCAGTAACAAAACGAATTCTGTCCCATTCAGAATTCTTAACATTTGACCTAATATTTGATAACCAACAACTAGTAGGAACAAGCTCTATTTCAAGAATCAACTTATCGTTTTCACTATAATTTTTATGTTGTTCTTTGATTTTCATGATTTTTTGAACATCAACTATATTTTTATAAAATTCAAACTTTTTTTGGTATTGTTCAACTATATCGATCATGATTTTTTATTACTGCAAAATAATTAAAATTTAGTCAGTAAGCTCTCTATTTTTGTAAAATGTCAAATCAAACGGTATCACTCAATCAGGCTCAAACAATGGTGGATAATTGGATAAAAACTATTGGGGTAAAATATTTTAGCGAACTAACCAATACAGCCATTTTGATGGAAGAAGTGGGGGAACTGGCCCGCATTATGGCCCGAAAATATGGTGACCAATCGTTCAAGGAATCAGAGAAAGATAAAGACTTAGCCGATGAAATGGCAGATGTTCTCTGGGTTTTAATTTGCCTTGCCAATCAAACAGGGGTAGATTTAACAGACGCCTTTATAAAAAATATGGAAAAGAAAACCATACGGGATGCCAAGAGACATAGGGAAAATGAGAAATTGAAATGACGCTATTGTCAAGTCCTGAAAAAAGTTGCAGCAGATTAGTTCATAAAACGACATTAAAATTTAGAAAAAAGATTCCTCGTTCCTCGGAATGACAAATAACAGCTGCTGTCATTCAGAGGAACGAGGAATCTAATAACTTATTCAAAATTCTTTCTTCCAAAAACAAAAAAGCCCACTAATTTCTTAGTGGACTCTCTGCGGGTCGGACGGGACTCGAACCCGCGACCTCCGCCGTGACAGGGCGGCATTCTAACCAGCTGAACTACCGACCCGGGTAATTTAGGGAGTGCAAAAATAATTTTTATTTGGTAAGGAACAATCTAAAAATAAATTTATTTTTTGGATAGGTTTTAAGGAGGTTTTTGAAACACTTCTTAAATCAAAAATCGTTAATCTTTATTCTTAAATCAAAACTGCATTTTACTTATACTTAGCTTCCACTGCCTTGGCCAATCCCTTTGCATCAAAGGCATTGTCGCCGGTTCCGTTATACGATTTCATCAGGTTGCCGTTCCACAAATAGTTTATGCCGGGGGTTTGTCCATCGCCCAGGGTTTTAAAAAAAGTGGGAATATCCAACACCTTGTAAGGGAAACGGCAGCCTGCAATTTTAAAGAAATTGGGTATTCTTTCGACCTCTTCATCTATAAATAAAATATATACTTCAGGAAATCCCGGCTTTTTTGCCATAACCCCAATTTCCTTGGCAGCAGCCTGACAGTGGTCGCAACCCGGTGCAAAAAGGCAGACTAATTTTTTCCCTTCATCCAGATTCACGGTCTTGTTCCCAAAGGTATTGAACTTTGAAAATGCCGATTTTACTTTTTTGGGGCTTTTTTCTTCGGGGGCTTTGGGAAGGCTGTCTTTTTTTGCCACTTTATAAGTGGATGTATCTGCAGAAATTGTAGTGTTTTGGGGTGAAATAAGACTGCTGGTAGCTGTATCCTCAGCAAGAATTGGGTCAACAGGCGTTTCGGCCTTGCAGGTGCAAAAAGGAAATGCAGCAAACATGAAGAGGGAACAGGTGGCATAAATTAGCAGCAGATAAACAAAACGATTCTTGCCTTTTTCACGATCTTTTACATTTAAGAAAAGATAAACCAACATAAAAATGGTTAAAATATTTTTAATAATAGCCTCCAAAGGGGTCATTTGGATGGTATCGCCAAAACATCCACAATTGCCGCTGTTGCCGTGTTTATAAATTTCATAGGAAAGATGGATACAAAATGCCGCCAACAATAAAACGGTGACCGGAATAACAAAACTTTTTAAAAAATGAGGTTGCAGGATTCCAATACCAATGGCCAATTCCAGAGCAATAACAAACCGTGTGAAATAACTGGCAAAGCACCAGGACCCGAAACCCAGATCGACAATTTGCCTTTCAAAACCAAAAATGGGAACCATTTTGGTATAGGCCGAAAAAATAAAAAGGATGGAGATAACTATTCTCAGGGTCCAGGGTAGGTATTGCTTTATTTTATCCATTAACATTAACTTTTTATAAAACCGCAACGAAATTAAGAATTAATAAAAATCCTGTGTTATTTTTTTTCAAATTCTTACGTGTTGGTGTTTTTATGGTTTAGTGGAACATGCATAGTGGTGATATTGTTTTTTCTTTATTTTACTTTTTTGATTGCCCAAAAAAGTAACAAAAAAGGGCACCAACAAAACCAACTTCAAAATTTTCAAGAGAGTGTCTTAGCAGAAAAATCATCAGGAAAATTTTGCAGTTCGCTCTTTTGTTGGATCCCAGCCGCACCCTGACGGAAGATGCCTACCGGAGTTAAAAATTTTTTACCAAATTGAACCTTTATTAAAGTCATAAGTTGATTTTGTAAACAATGTTTCGTGTGAAGGTGCGGTGGGCTTGGCAAATCGGCGGGGGTGCGATAGGTTTGGCGTGGGAGCATCGTTTTGCCTTGATTTTTTTGGTTACTTTTTTCTTCTAAGGAAAAAAGTGACAATATTAATAAGAGAGGAAATTCCGGGATGGTGGCTTTCTAAAGTTTAAACCTATCTCCTCTTGCAGGAATTTCAATATCATCAAACCCTTTGGATAAAAGAAATTTTCCAAATTCTTCCATATTCACTTCCTCACCATGAACCAGGAATATTTTCTTAAGGTTTTTGTTATTGGTTTCGCTTATGTATTTAAAAAGTCCATCCCTATCAGGATGAGCTGAAAAAACATCGGTAGAAGTGACCCTTGCATACACCGGGCGATCTTTGTTTTTTATTTTGATTGTAGGCTGGCCTTGCAATAAGCGGTGACCTAAAGTTCCTTCGGCACAGTAACCTGCAATTAAAATAGTACATAAGGGATTTTGGATATTATTCCTTACATGCTGCTGAATCCTTCCTCCTTCTATCATACCGGCGGATGAAACGATAATAGATGGGCCGCTATGGTAA
>JBJXDS010000047.1:0-6056 GCA_046154525.1 Bacteroidia bacterium | reverse complement strand
AATGAAGCTACTGGAGAATCTGTTTATACACCACCGCAGGATTATGAAACAATTGTTAAACTGATGGCCAATTTGCAAGATTACATAAACGATGAGGAGCTTTCGGAAGTTGATCCACTGGTAAAGATGGCGATTATACACCATCAGTTTGAGAGTATCCATCCGTTTTATGATGGAAATGGAAGAACGGGAAGAATAATTAATATACTTTATCTTATAAAGAATGACTTGCTCACATTACCAATTCTATATCTAAGCAGGTACATCATACAACACAAAATGCTTTATTATCATCTGCTACAAGAAGTAAGAAATACAAAAGATTGGGAGTCATGGATTATATTTATGCTAAATGCTATTGCCAGAACTTCTATGGATACAATAGCTGTTATCAAGGGGATTTCTCAGGCAATGCATCAATATAAAACAATACTCAGAGAAAAGGCACCTAAAATATACTCTCAGGAATTGTTAAATAATCTGTTCCGATATCCGTATACCAAAATAGATTACCTGATGAAAGATTTAGAAATAAGCAGAAATACAGCCATACGCTATTTAGATCAATTGGAGCAACTTGATTTGGTTGGCAAAAAGAAGGTGGGGCGAGATAATTATTATGTAAATAAATCGCTCATTTCTATTTTAATTAATCCGAAATAAACTAGCGATTATTGACATTTTTGAACCGTTAATATTCATTAACTGACATTAATGTTAATGAATATTAACGCTAAATTAACCCCAGAAATAAATCTTCAAACAAGCCGAGAGAATAATTTTACTTTTACTAAAGCAAATCGTCTTTCGATTTAACCGTTTTAGGTGTGTCCGGAGTGTAAGATTTTTTCGCTCTATATGATTTGTACCTCTGTTTTTTGTGTTATGAATATCTTTCGGAATTAGAAATCCATAATTTGATAATTTGTCAGTAATAAGTTGGCTGGCTTCCGATAATAACAAAGTGCTGATAACCTTATTCAAAGTTCGGTTTGTCCTTCTGCCAACTGAAAAATCAGCCACTTCTTTTGTTTTACTGTTAATACCATATACAATCCAGGTTTGGTTATTTTTATTCCCCACAAAGGTTCTCATTTCGTCCACTTCGTATTTCTGTTTTAATGAAATTATAGGTTTTTTTATTTTGTTTGCAATCGAAATAATCCGTTTTAAAACCGTATTGGCCGACAGGGATAATAATTCACTCATTCCTTTGATCCCAACACCATTAACCAGTTATTTCTTTATCCATAGATTTATATCTGGAAGATAGGCCGAATAAGAATAGTGGGCTAAAAAGGTTTTATTACATGACTTGCATCTGAATCGTTGTTTTCCGCTTGCGGTTTTACCGTATTTAATCGTTAAACCATTACAAACATTGCAATTGTTTTCTTCACCAACACGTTTGATACACTTAGGATAAATTGAATGCATTAGATTTCTTTTAAGGCCATAAAAGTAAAGAAGGTGACTGATTAGCCACCTTCTTTTTTAATGTTTTTTAGAAAATTTTTAAAATAGTGATTGATTTTCAAACCGTTAGTATCTCACCAACACATCTGATACACTACCGTAATTTTTAAGTAGTCCCTAGGGGAGTCGAACCCCTCTTACCAGGATGAAAACCTGGTGTCCTAACCGATAGACGAAGGGACCATGTTTTTGGGATTGCAAAAATAGAAAAATTGAATTCAATTACAAATAGAAAATTTGAATTATTTTGGGGTAGATTATATATGAAGTTTTGGGTAGTTTTTTTAAAATAAAAACCTCCATCTGATTTGTTTTTCATTTTTTAATTCCGATTGGTTTAGTGTAGATTCGTAGGCAAGTTCTATTTAATATTTTATCTAATTATGAAAGTAGCAATAAACGGATTTGGGCGGATTGGTCGCCACGCTTTTAAATTTTTGTTTAACAACCCCAAAGTGGAAGTTGTAGCCATTAATGACCTTACCGATAATAAAACTCTGGCGCACTTGCTAAAATATGATTCCATTCATGGAAGATTTAACGGCACTGTTGATTATGACGAAAACTATTTGATAATTAATGGAAAAAAAATTCATGCTTTGGCTGAACGGAATCCTGCCAGTTTGCCCTGGGCCAAATTAGGGGTGGATGTGGTATTGGAATCAACAGGTTTTTTTACGGATAAAGAAAAGGCGATGGCCCATATAACAGCGGGAGCTAAAAAGGTGGTAATATCGGCTCCGGGAACTGGTGATATTAAAACCATTGTGATTGGGGTAAACGATAACATACTGGACGGAAGCGAGCAAGTTTTATCCAATGCCTCCTGCACCACCAATTGCCTTGCCCCCATGGTAAAAGTATTGGATGAAGCCTTTGGAATAGAAAATGGTTTTATGACGACCATCCACGCCTATACCTCAGACCAAAGCCTGCAAGATGCACCGCATAAGGACCTTCGGCGGGCAAGAGCAGCAGCATACAGCATTATTCCCACTAGCACTGGTGCTGCCAAAGCCGTAGGTTTAGTTTTGCCGCACCTCAATGGTAAATTAAACGGAAACTCCATGCGTGTACCTATTCCTGACGGTTCGGTTACAGATTTTACCTGTATCCTTAAAAAAGCTGCCACTGTGGATGAAATAAAGGCAGCCTTTAAAAAAGCCTCAGAAGGATCTTTGAAAGGGATTTTAGAATATACAGAAGATCCCATTGTTTCTATTGACATAGTTGGTAATACCCATTCCTGTATTTTTGATAGTGAGCTAACCCAAGTTATTGGAAATACGGCCAAGGTGGTTGGATGGTACGATAATGAAACTGGGTATTCAAGCCGTGTGGCTGATTTGATAGCGAAGATTGGGTAAAAGTGATTGGAAGAATTGATATTCCTTATTCGTATTTTTTAATTCATTATTCATAATTTTCAAAAACTTACATTTAGATGGTTTGAAAACCCAAACCTTTTTCGTCTAATTGCGTAATTATTGTTATGCAACCCGGAAAAGGAAAATTTTTAATTTCAGAGCCGTTTATTAAAGACCCTGCTTTTGGCCGTTCGGTCATTTTATTAGTTGAAAAAAATGAATTAGGAACTGTTGGGTTTGTTCTTAATCATAAACTCAATGTATCAGTAGCCGATGTTTTGGAAACATTGCCATTGCAAAATCAATTATATCAAGGCGGGCCGGTAGCCCATGATTCACTCCATTTTTTGTATCATGGCAATAATCCTGTAAAACGGTCGGTTAAAGTAATGCCAAATTTATATTGGGGTGGCGATTTTGTAGAATTAACCAAAAAGCTAGATAATGGTGAAATATTGCCCGAAAGCCTTAGGTTTTATATTGGTTACTCAGGCTGGGAACCCGGACAGCTTGAATATGAAATGGACGAAAAAACTTGGATTGTAGGTCCGGCAGATATTAAAAGTGTGTTTGACCTTAATGCCGAAAAATTATGGAAGCAAATTATGAAATCCTTAGGGGGTGAATATGCTTTAATGGCTAATTCGCCACTTGATCCTCAGTTGAATTAGGGTGAAACTTCCTACTTTAACCTTTAACCTTTTTCCTTTAACCTTTCCTTATTCTACCAAACCCCAATCGTTTCCAAATCCCATTTGTCTTGGGCTCTTATTACTTTTTCAATTAATTCTCTTACACAGCCACCACCACCGGGATAAGCTGAAACAAAATCACAAATAGTTTTAATATCGTGAGAGGCATCGGCGGGGCAGCATTTTAAACCTACTTCTTTTAATAATTGATAATCGGGTAAATCATCTCCCATATAGGCGATTTCTTCATTTTTTAAATTTTTATCAGATATGTATTTTTTAAATACAGGCAGTTTTTCATGCACTTTCATAAAAATATCCGTAATGCCCAATCCTTCCAACCGCTTAATAACTCCTTGAGAGTTTCCGCCTGAAATAACACAAATCTTATAACCTAACTTAATAGCCAATTGCATGGCAAACCCGTCTTTAATATTGAAACTCCGAAGCATATTGCCTTCATCGGTTACCAATACCTGCCCATTGGTCATTACCCCATCCACATCAAGAATGAAAGTGGTTACAGGATTCAGTTTACTTAAGTACATATTTTTTTTAAATTTTAAAATCTAAAATCCAAATTTCAGATTTCAATTTTCACTACCCCTGATTATCCCTCCATTCATACACCCATTTGGATTGTATCATTTCCAAATGGCCTTCGTTGCACTCTTCTCGTTTGCCTTTAAAATTTGGCAATTCAAGCACCCACTCTATCAGTTCAGTAAACCGGATACGGTAAATTTGACTTTCGCCAAACTCATCCCCAAATTTTTCGTATAAACCCATCGCTATATCTTCATGGTCTCTCCAGTTTATTGGTAGTTGAAATGTCATACTTTTATTTTTTAAAAAAATTAATGGCCTAAATGAACCGATTGATCAGGAATAGTAACCACCAAATCACCATCAATAATGCACTGGCAGGCTAATCGTGAATTTATTTTTGGCATCACAGCCCTGTCAATAAAATCTTCTTCTTTATCTGTAATTTCGGGAAGGGTATCCATACCTTGGTTTATATAAACATGACAAGTGCTGCAAGCACACACAGCTCCGCAATTATGATGTAGTGAGATATCATTGTCAAGAGCAGCATCTAAAACGGTATCGCCTTTTCTTACTTCTACTTCTATGGGGGTGGAGGATGGATCGAAAAAATTAAACTTAACTAAAAATGTATTTGCCATTCAATAATGCTGCAAAAGTAAGCCTATTTTAGTTTTTTAGCCTCCATAATTTACGATTTAAGGACAACCACTTTTTAATTTAAAGCATCTTTTGAAATATTATTCACTCGTTAGTACGATTTTTGCAAACTCAAATATCAGGATGAAAAAAATATTAATTCTACTTCTAAGTTTTTTTTTATTTTCAAAAACGATTAACGCACTTGGCTCCAAGGACAAGGATATTGAGCTGACCGCATTAATAGGCAAACGAATTTTTCAAAGCCCGCTTAATGAATGGCTTGAAAAAAACGCTTACAAAACCGCTAGTGAAGAACTTTATGCCGATGGCCCAATTTTATTTTTGAAACATTACGAAAAAGGATATACCATGATGTTTGATATCAACATGGTTTTAAATTCGCTAACTTTATACAATCAGAGTGGTAAATATAACCGTTTTAAAGGCAAATTGCCTTTTGACCTAAGGTTTGGCATGAATCGTGATTCGCTTTACAGGATCATAGATTTACGGTTGGAAGAGGTAGAGGAAAATCCATACATACTTACCCGCCAATGGAATAGGCAAAAATTAGAACTCTTTTTTACATCCAAAGGATTAAACCAAGTAAATATTTCAGCAGTTGATTCTTTGCCTGTGGCCGATGATTTAGGATTTGTAAGGTTAGTTTCAAATGGATTAATTGTTTCAGGGGATTGCGATAGCCTTACAGGAAAAATGAGCTGGAACAACGCAACAGCCGAGTATGAAGGAGAATGGGAAAATAACTTGCCTCATGGGAAAGGTTATTTTAAAGATAAAAATGGGAACTGGTATAAAGGCGATTTTAAATACGGATATTTTTGGGGCAATGGGATATTATCCTACGCTAATTATTATAAATATGATGGCGAATTTTTAATGAGCCGCCGCCAGGGTAATGGCATTTGCAATTTTATAAAACCGAAAGGCGAAAATTACGAAGGAGAGTGGAAGCAAGATGTTATGAACGGATTGGGTAAATACTCGGTAAACGCCAGACATTATTATTATGGCAATATGCAAAATAATAAATTTAACGGTAATGGTAAATTGGTAACTCCAGAAGGTTGGATGGAAGGAGTATTTAAAGATGGGATTCCCAATGGGCCTATGAAACAATACCTGAAATTGGATAACACGATGATAGAAGGAAAATGGGTAAACGGAAAAAGAGAAGGAAAATTTACCCTAACCAATACCGAAACAAAAAAGGTGAGCTACAAACTATTTATGAATGATATTGAGATTATTGATAAGTAAATTACGAATTACATTTGTTATAAAGCCAACGTACAATTTCTAATTTACC
>JBJXDS010000046.1:0-2664 GCA_046154525.1 Bacteroidia bacterium | reverse complement strand
TCATAATCCCTGCTTTCAGCAAATACAAACCATTCGGAAGTCCTCCTTTTTCTATTTCCATTTTTACTGAGGTTACTTCAATGCTTTTAACCAATTGGCCATTGCTATTGTACAATTGAATAGTTTTAAGATTTGTTCCAGTTAAATCAAGCGAAACCTTTTGCGAAGATGGGTTAGGATAAACTATGAATTGTGCTTTTTTGACAGGTGAAATTCCTGATGAAGAATTGGCCATACCAACTACAAATTCTGAAAAGGTGGATAATCCGCAAACGGTAAGCTCGGGTGAATTTCTGGTTACGGTATAGCTCGTGTTTTTAAACAAATCTTCCCACGGCAAGCCCGAACTTGGCCTTTTAAGAATATGGAAATTCAAAAATCCCACCAAATCCCAAACCTTGGTTACATCCACCGTAATGCAATACTGCAATGCCCCTCCGCTTAGTCCGCTATTAGTCACAGTCCAGTACAATTTATTAAAAATGCTGTCAATATTAACGGGCAAAGTGCCTGTGGAAGTTAGATTGGTGTTTAACTCTACACGAATATTTCCATCATTAACCGAAGCACCTCTAATACTTATTTTAACCCCGGTAGTTCCAAATGTTTTGGTAATGGTATCGCCGGCTAAAAAACCAATTACTACATCTTCACCCGGTTTAGTGGATACGGTAGTGGCTGCCAATTTTTTGGCTCCGGCTGAATAGGTTGCACTTCCTGATGCTTTGCCATAAGCGGAAATAAAATAAGGTGTATTGGCTGTAAGTCCAGTTAAGTTTATAGATTTATTTGTCCCTTCATAAATAAGGTCACCATCGGTAGCTGAGGTTGAACTTGAAGTTAATTTTTTTAAAACTCTGAACTCACTGCTTGGTCCATCCCAACTTAATTGAATGGAGGAAGTAGTGGCCGAATTAACTTTTAATGAGGTAGGATTACCTACAGATGGGGTAGTATTGGCGTCTTTCACCAAACAAATAAAGCCATCGGTATAAACGCTTGGTGCTACTACCGTGCTATCGTTAAAAGAAACACTTCCGGTAATATATCCTGCATAGTAATAATTTTTTCCTTTTATAGCTATGGACAGTCCTTGAGATACTTTACCAACAACTCCGTTTCCAAACATACCCCATAATTGCGTTCCACTTGTGTCATACTTAATTAATATAGGATTGTTTTCACCACCTCCGGTTAAATTGTTGTTTCCGGCTTTGTACTTATTTCCAAAATAACCTGCTAGTAAAATTTCATTGTTGGCATAAGCCAAAGCCATTCCTCTGGCAAAACCAATGCTATTGGGATAAGGAGAAAATTTTACCCAAACAGGATTTCCTGATGAATTGCATTTATATAAAAATAAGGTGTTAGTCGTTCCTGAATTATTAGCAGAAACTGAGCCTGCATAAAAATCATTCTTAAAATATCCGGTGGTATAAATATTTCCGGCATTATCTATGCAAATTCCACCTCCCAAATCTCCTTCTTTGCCACCATACGATTGAAACCAATACTGGCCACCGCTGGTTGAATATTTTACTAAAAATAAATCGGTATGGCCAAATGTAGAGCCCAAATACTCGGCATATTTTGTGGTAGATCCAAAAGTGACTAATGAATCATAACTACCGTAAATAATAGGGTTTCCATCTGCATCAATGGCAAGACCTGTTAATTTTTCATCTTTTCTGTCACCACCTCTATTGGCCCACACAGCCGTTCCCGCTGTATCAAACTGGGCGGTAAAAACATCGTTAGCTCCCCCCTTGGCCGATGTAATTTGTTGACTTCCATTAAACGTTATGGTTCCGTAAAACTCCCCGGCAACATAAACTTTAGAATCTTTACCCATTACTATTTTTCTTGGTTCAGGCGAAGAGCTTATTCCTCCAATAGATTTTACCCAAACTATACTGCCATCCGGTTTATACTTGGCTATAAAACCGTTTCTTAAACCACCTGTTGTGCCAATGGTAAGTCCGCTAAACACAGCTCCCGATTGGCCATACGTTCCGGTAATATAAATATTTCCTTCACCATCTACCGTAACTCCCCGCCCCTCATCTCCAAAGCTTCCCCCAGCTTTTTTGGCCCATAAACACGTTCCTGTACTATCATATTTGGCCACAAAAATATCTAAACTGCCCGATGTACTTAAGCTATTACTTCCAAAGTTAGCCGTAGCATCAAATGTTCCAACGGCTATAATATTTCCGTTTTTGTCGGTGACAATGCCATTTGTTTGATCAGGGCTATTGCCGCCTTGTTTTTTTACCCAACCTACTTTTTGAGAAAAAACACTGAATGAAGTAATAATTAAAATACTTAGGATGGCGAATTGTTTCATGTTAATTTAATATTAGCAATGGTTAAAAATAGGTAAGCAAAATACTATTATGAATTACAATATTATTCAATAAAATTAAAACTGCAATAATTAAAAAGTTCGCTGTAATAATAAAGGGCCTTAACCTTTAAGAGCCCCACAATTTTAAAATCAGAGTAACTATCTTAACATTTATATTACTAAACAATAACCTCAAAGGGTGTATTTGATAACATACCCAAAGTTGCTTTGCAGAAAAATTCAACGAATGAAGAATCAGATTAAATCAATTTTAATGAGTCTAGGTATATTGATATTGGCAGGTACTTTTAGCAAAG
>JBJXDS010000045.1:0-13668 GCA_046154525.1 Bacteroidia bacterium | reverse complement strand
GAAACCATGAAAAAAGTTGGTCAAACGAAATTTGTTTCAATTTTGCTCCAACCATTTATATACCAAATGCATTTTCGCCTAATAATGATGGTAATAATGATAATTTTACTATAAGTGCTGGTGCCATAAAATCGTTCGATATGAAAATATTTAATCGCTGGGGCGAAAATTTATGGGAAACTGAGGATTTTAAATCACTTGGTTGGGACGGTATTTATAAAGGAAAACCTGTACAGACAGACGTTTATATGTACGTTATTACACTTACCGATTTTAGAAATAAAGTTTATAAAATGAACGGAACAGTTCATGTGATAAGATAGCTTTTCTATAATCCATTTATCCAAATCACTAAATCCTCAATTACATATATCGGAACATTTCCTCCATTCCAGTATTCACTTGGATTTGATTTTCCTTCCCCCTCAATAAAAAGATGATTGAGTTTTGGGTAAGAAATAAATGACCAGTTTCTTTTTTCAAGATAACCGCTTTTCCAAAGTGTTAAATCATCATTTGTTACTTGATAATCCCTATCACCTTGTAAAAATAATACAGGAATATCAAGCATTTTCATTTCTTCCACCGGTTTATAATTTCGTATATCTTTCCAAAATGCCGTGGGCCAATATGCCAAAATCTTCAACCCAGGTTTTGAACCCATTAATTTATCACTTCTTACAAATTTTATTTTTTTCATTTCCCTTTTAAGAAATATTTTTTCTGATAAACTTACCTTACCATCCAATGCCGTGAGAAAATGATATTGATATTCGATAAGTTCATCTAACGGCCGTGAGCAACCAGCTAAAGAAATTCCCCCTTTAACACCTTGGCAATTTTTTAAAATTAACGGTAAGGCATATCCTCCCTGACTATGGCCAATAATAAAAATCTGGTTGGTATCCACATCCGGTTTGCTTTTGGCAAGTTTAAAAGCATTTACCGCATCTTCTACGGTTTCATCCCAAAGCGTGTACTGAATGCTGTCGAACTGTTTATAAACCAACGTTCGTTTGTCATAAATCATACAGGCAATTCCTTTGCTGACCAAACCAAGATACAAATCTTTAAAAACCTTTACAGGCCCAATTTCTTCTTCACGGTCATTGGCACCCGAGCCATGAACAAAAATAACAAGTGGCACTTTTCTTTCAAGTTTTTTGGGATATATAATCTCCCCGGGCAATTGATATTTGCCTGATGATACAGTTATATTTTCCTTATTGTAAACCAGATTTTTACCATATTCGGGAACACTATATGTTTTTGCCCTTAAAAAAATAAAACTTAGCTTACCCTTTTCGTTTAATGCTGTTTCAAGCACTAAGCTCCCTTTTGCAAAATAAATTAGGGTTACATATTTCTCCATTTCCTTACCAATAACAATGGAGGTTTGGCCGTGTGATTTATATTTTCCAAATTCCTTTTCTAACGTATTCCAACCTTTTTTAAGAAACATTACTGATACTGCTCGTTTAAGGCTGGCATCAAAACTTTTATGCAGTTTTCTGAAATTATGGTTTTTTAAAAGCTTAATATCTTTATCCTGATGGGGGTATTCCTGTCAACTGCTAATATTAAAAAACGTAAATAGAACAAGGATAAAAATTGAAAATCTTTTCATAATATTATTGCTGGCAAACATAGAATTAATAACTTAGAACTTTATTGAGTATCATACTTATGAAGTAATTTTAAAAACGTTCCAAAATCTTTGGGATACTCCGCCTCAAGTTCATATTTTTTATCATATAATTCAAAATGTAAACTTCGGGCATGCAAGGCCACACGGTTCATCATGGGCTGTTCGTCAACATCTTTGCTTAGCGAAAACTTGCGTTTAATTTTAGAAAGCATTGGCATATTTCCTCCATACTGAACATCCGCCGCAAGCGGAGCATTCTGCGATTTTAGATGAACCCTTATCTGGTGCAACCTACCGGTAAATGGATAGCATTGCAGCAATGTAAAATGTCTAAAAATCTCAAGAGTTTTTACAATAGTAAGCGATTCCTTTCCTTCTTTAAAATCCACCTTTGCATAGCCTTTACTGTTTACTTTCAAAGGTTTGTCAATTTCCATCAGATCAAAATGATGGCAACCTTCGGCAATGGCGTGATACCATTTGGTAATTTTTCGGTGTTCAAATTGAATGGCCATTTGCCGATAGACTTCATTGTTTTTAGCAAATAAAATAATACCTGAAGTTTCCTTGTCCAACCTATGACAAACCTGAATGTCGGGCCATTGCTTGCGGGCCATACCTAACAACGATTTTTTGGTTTCATCCCGTTCATCAAGGGTAGAAAGAAACGCAGGTTTATTAATGGCTACGATGTGATCGTCTTCAGCAACTATGAGTTCGGTGATATGCGGGAATTTTACGTTCAAGATTTTTTTAGTACAGAGATATGAGATTATGAGTATTGAGAAATGTTCTTTTGAGTATTATATTTTTTTAAAACTTATGCTGTGAAACTTGGCTGGTCCAATTCCCCCTTATAAAGGGGGTTAGGGGGATTTTTCAATTAGCAAGAAACCCTCCCAATTCATCTCTTCCAATTTTGCCCTGTTCTTTTGTTACCAAATTTTTATAAGACAATTGGCCTGAATTTATTTCATCATCCCCGGTAATAATAACAATGGGAATTCCTTTCTTTTCAGCATATTCAAACTGTTTCGGCAATTTTTTAATATCAGGAAAAACCTCTATGGAAAAACCTACTTTCCTCAGTTCATTAGCCAAAGAATAATTATAATTCCTGCCATTTTCATCCAGGTGGCAAAACATAGCTTTTACTTCGGTTTGGGCAAGATTTGCAAACAAATTTAATTCCTCCATCACATCATAAATCCTATCTATTCCAAATGAAATACCAACACCAGAAACACCAGGTAAACCGAATACACCGGTTAAATTATCATAACGGCCACCACCTGATATGCTGCCCATTTTTACATCGTTGGCTTTTATTTCTATAATACAGCCTGTGTAATAATCAAGGCCACGGGCTAGGGATAAGTCAATGGATATTGAATTCAAAATGTTTATTGGTCCAACAAAATCTAATATTTTTCTAAATTCATCGCACCCTACATTTGCTTTTTCAATCCTTGTCAAATTGTTTTCTATGGTTGCGATTGAATTTATATTAAAAGGCATTTTATCTCCCAGTAAATTCTTCAATTTATCTATTTGAAAATTGTCTAAACCTAACTCTTCAAGTTCAGAAAAGATTCCTTCAAATCCAACTTTATCTAGTTTATCAATTAAAACAACAAGACTTTGAAATTTGTCTTCTAGATTTAATTTAAAAGCAATTGCTTCTAATATTTTTCGGTTGTTTAATAAAATTGAAATTTTAATTCCTAATTTCTCAAAAACCTCCGCCATAATACACAATAAATCCGCCTCATTCATCAAACTATCCGACCCAATTATATCGGCATCGCATTGCCAAAACTCCCTATAACGTCCTCGCTGAGGTCGGTCGGCACGCCAAACAGGTTGCATTTGGTAACGCTTAAAAGGAAATGCGATTTCATTCCGGTTCATGGCCACATACCTCGCCAGTGGAACCGTTAAATCGTAGCGCAAGCCTTTTTCTGAAATTTGCGAAGCAATTTTATTAGAAGCCTTTGATTGCAGATTTTCATCATTAATATTTGCTGCAAAATCCCCCGAATTCAAAATTTTGAATAATAGTTTATCCCCTTCGTCCCCATATTTTCCTGTCAAAGTTTCCAGTTGCTCCATGGCCGGGGTTTCCAATGGCATAAACCCATATTTTTTAAAAACCGTTTCGATGGTATTAAATAAATGTTTTCGTCGCTGCATCACAGCAGGCCCAAAATCACGGGTTCCTTTTACTAATGAGGGTTTCATTTTTTTTAGAAGTATTGTCATTCTGACGGTAGGAGGAATCTAATAGATGCTTCGTTCCTCAGCATGACAATCGCGGCAAAATTAACCTAAAGAATCTATTGAACCGAAATTTTACCAGATTTGACAAAATGTTTGTAAAATCACTGGTATTTACTATTCCTTTGCACCGTAAATTTTAAAAAACAGAAAACAAATGAAACGCACTTGGATTATCGTATTAGTAGTTTTAGGTATTATTTTTTTAGGGGGCTGTAGTTCTTACAACGGTTTAAATGAGAAATTCAATGAAGTTGACGGTAAATGGGCTGATTTGCAAGCTGATTATCAGAGACGATTAAACCTTATTCCTAATATTGTTAAAACGGTGAAAGGTTATGCCGAATTTGAAAAAAGCACCTTAACAGCCGTAATAGAGGCAAGGGCAAAAGCAACCAGTATTAATATTTCTGCAGAAAATTTAGATGATGCAGCAATCGCAAAAATAAATGCTCAAATGAGTCAAGTAAGTGGTGCGTTAAATAAATTATTAGCTATTGCGGAAAATTATCCCAATTTAAAAGCTAATGAAGGATTTCTTAAACTTCAAGACCAATTGGAGGGAACTGAAAACAGAATAACAACTTCAAGAAAATATTATAATGAAGCAGTAAAAATTTATAATACATCAAGAAGGAGATTCCCTACAATAATATTTGCAAGCATTTTAGGATTTAAAGTCAAACCATATTTCGAGGCCGAAGCTGGTGCAGAAAAAGGAGTTGATGTTGGGGAATTTTAAAAAAAGAATTATTTAAAAAATTATGACGAGTGTTTTCAAAATATTTCTTATAGTTATTTTTACAATTCTTTTGAGTTGTAAAAACAATAACTCCGAAGAAAATTTAAAACAATCTGAAATAAATGATACAACTTTAACAGTTTATAATAGACTTATTGAATTAAAAAATAATGTTGACAAGGAATGGGCCGACGTTAGAATGCAATATCAAAGAAGGGCTGATGTTTTAATTAATTTGATTGAAACTGCAAAAGTTGCCGCCACTAATGAAAAGGATATATTAATAGAAGTTACCAATGCCAGAGAAGGAATTACCGAAGCTAAAGAAGCTATGTCAGCAGCTAAAACTCCTGCCGAATTAAACCTGCTTTTACAAAAAGTACAGGCCAATGCAAGTTCAATCCGCTTAACATTTGAAGCCTATCCAAATATCCGCTCAACAGAGGCATTTTTAAAATTTCAGGATGAAATTGCCGGAATTGAAAACAGAATTTCTGTGGTTCGTGAAAGATATAACCAAGTCACAAAATTGTATAATAATGAACTTGAAAACTCCAGTCTGAAAGATAAGGATATTTTAAAATCATTTCAAACCAAACCTTATTTTGAGGCTAAAGTAGGTTCAGAAAACGCTCCTAAAATAAAATTCTAATGGCTTGGCGTCCATTTTCCAAAGATGAGGAACTGCAAATAACCAATGCCGTATCTGAAGCCGAAAACGGGACTTCAGGCGAAATACGGGTTCATATTGACCGTTATTGCAAATCCGATCCCTTATTAAAAGCTCAAAATTTATTTCACCACCTTAAAATGGATGAGACCGAATTGCGGAATGGAGTAATAATTTATGTTTCCATTGATGACCATCAAGTTGCCATATTTGGAGATAAAGGGATTAATGAAAAAGTAGAACCCGATTTTTGGGACAGCACCCTCTCGAAAATGACCGAACATTTTAAACAAGGAAAAATAGTTGTGGGAATTACGGCCGGATTAATAGAAGCTGGAGCTAGACTAAAAACCTATTTCCCAAAATCAGATAACGATACTAACGAACTTACGGATGAAATCAGTTATAACTAGAATATTTGCTGCATTTCTTCTTCTCTTTACAGCCGGTCAACTATTGGCATATGATGTTCCTAAAAAACCAGAGGGCAATACGCGTTATATAAACGATTATGCTAACCTCTTAAGCTTAGATGAAGAAAATTTACTTAATTATAAATTACAAAAATATTGGGATAGCACTTCAACTGATTTAGTTGTTGTAACCCTAGAAACACTTAATGGAGAAGACCCTTTTGATGTTGGACTCAAAATTTATAACACTTGGGGAATAGGAACGGAAGGCAAGGACAATGGGGTATTACTTTTAATAGCGTATGAAAATGATGACCCTGCTAAGCGAAAAATTCAATTTATTACCGGGCAGGGAGCTGAAGGTTTTTTACCTGATGGGGTAGAAGGTAGCCTCATTCGAAATACCTTAGCCCCAGCCTTCAAAGAAAAAAAATATGGTATTGGAATTGATGCCGCCATTGATGAAATAATAGCCCGTTCCAAAGGGGTATATAAGAATGAAGAAAAAGGGCCCAAAAAGAAGTTTCCTATTTGGTTAATTATCATGATAGTGATTTTAATTATAAGCTTTATGGGACGCAATTCAGGTCCAGGTTCAAGAACTTATGGGGGTGGAGGCTTGTTAGGCCCAGCTATGTGGGGCGGATGGGGAGCCGGATTAGGAGGAGGCTCATCAGGAGGCGGAGGAGGATGGAGCGGTGGTTTTGGAGGAGGAATGAGTGGCGGTGGTGGCGCTGGTGGAAGCTGGTAATTTAAATGTTGAAGTGTGATTGTTGAATGATTAACTTTAATGTTCAATAAACAATTTTCAATGCTCAATTTTCAATGTCCAATACTCTTGCGTCAGCAGTCCCCCTTAACAAGGGGGCAGGGGGATGTTTATGACACTAGTACTTATTCGCCGATTAATAAAATCTATTTCTTTTGAGGTTAATGAATTAACTCTAAATTCGTAATTTTTAATCCGTAATTAGTAATTACCCGTGCTCGACCAATTAAAACTAGATAATATACTTTTTGTTGATATTGAAACTGTTCCTCAATACAGTAAATATGATGAACTAACCGAACGCTGGAAAGCTTTGTGGGACAGGAAGGCAAGTTTTCTTGCCCGGAACCAGGAAACCCCGGAAGAACTATATAACCGTGCCGGAATATATGCCGAGTTTGGTAAAATCATTTGTATTTCAGCTGGATTTTTAAGCCGAAATGGAAATGCCTGGTCGTTTAGGGTAAAATCATTTTATGGCCACGATGAGAAATTGCTTTTAAAAGAATTTTCAGAATTGCTAAACAGTAGATTCTCAGATACTGGAAAAGCCCTCTGCGCCCATAATGGCAAGGAATTTGACTTTCCATACCTTGGCAGGAGGATTTTAATAAATGAATTGCCATTACCCTATATTTTGGATTTGGCAGGTAAAAAGCCATGGGAGGTAAGCCACATTGATACCATGGATTTATGGAAGTTTGGGGACTTTAAAAGTTTTACATCCTTGGATTTATTGGCCGCCTCTTTTAATATTCCTTCCCCAAAGGATGATATTGACGGCAGCCAGGTTTACGGCGTTTATTACAATGAACCCGATGGACTGGAACGAATAAAAACCTATTGTGAAAAAGACATTGCTACTTTAGCAAGAGTATTATTGAAGTTTACAGGAAAAGGTAGTTTTGGGGATGGGGATGTGGTGGTGTTGAAATAATTGAAAATTGAAACAATGATAAAAATATTTACCCCAAAACTATGGAAAGAATACAGCCTTATAGACTGTGGTGATTTTGAGAAACTGGAACAGTTTGGGCAATATATCCTTCGCAGGCCGGAGCCACAAGCCGTTTGGCGGAAAGGACTAAGCGAACAGGATTGGCAAAAAAAAGCCGATATAGTTTTTAAATCCACTGACAGTCATAAGGGCGAATGGCAAAAAAAACAAGGCGTAAAAGAACCCTGGCATATTTCTTATTATTTGCCTGATGCCGAATTGAAATTCAAACTTCATTTAACGGCGTTTAAGCATGTTGGTATTTTCCCTGAACAGGCCGAAAACTGGGAATATATTTTTAAAACAATTGGTAATTATAAGGCTGACGTAAGAATCCCAAAGGTGTTAAATTTATTTGCCTATACAGGCGGGGCTAGCCTTGCAGCTAAGGCTGCCGGAGCTGATGTTACCCATGTGGATAGCGTGAAGCAAGTTATTAACTGGGCCAACGAGAATCAAAATTTATCAAAACTAAAAGACATTCGTTGGGTGGTGGAAGATGCCATGAAATTTGCAGAGCGGGAGGCCAAACGAGGTAATTTCTATCACGGAATTATTCTTGACCCACCGGCTTACGGCATTGGAGCAAATAACGAACGCTGGAAACTGGAAGAAATGATTGATAAATTATTACAAACCCTTGGCAAAATTATTCATCCTGAACATCGTTTTTTGGTTTTCAATTCATACTCCTTAGGTTTTAGCAGCCTTATTGTTAAAAACCTTTTGGAAAGTAATTTTAAAAATATCAAGAATTTAGAAATTGGGGAATTGGTGCTTCCTGCTAAATCGGGACTGGACTTGCCATTGGGGGTAATTGGAAGGTTCCAGTAATTCAATTAAGAATTAAAAATTACGATTTTATTTTAGTTCATAGTTTGTTTAAAAATTAGTTCTTATACCAACCAATCGCAGTTAAATTTGCATCTTACTTAAAAATATATTTAATGAAATTTTTTATTGACACCGCTAACCTCGACCAAATACGGGAAGCTCAGGATTTAGGAGTATTAGATGGGGTAACCACCAACCCTTCGTTAATGGCCAAAGAAGGTATTACAGGCGATGAAAATGTGAGGAAACATTACAAAGCTATTTGCGATATAGTGGATGATAATGTAAGTGCCGAAGTGATAGCTACCGACTATGAAGGCATGATAAGAGAAGGGGAGGAGTTGGCCAAAATTGATGATAAAATTGTGGTAAAAATACCCATGATTAAAGATGGTATCAAGGCAATTAAATATTTTTCAGATAAAGGAATTCGTACCAATTGTACCTTGGTTTTTTCTGCCGGACAGGCCATATTAGCCGCCAAAGCTGGTGCTACTTTCTTGTCACCATTTATTGGCCGTATTGACGATATGAACTGGGATGGAATTGATTTAATTGGACAAATTGCAAATATTTATAGTATACAAGGGTATGATACTGAAATACTGGCTGCCAGTGTCCGAAACTCCCTGCATATAGTGCGCTGTGCCGAAGCGGGTGCCGATGTGGTAACTTGTCCGCTATCAGCCATACTAGGTTTGCTAAAACATCCGTTAACAGATATAGGGTTGGCTCAGTTTTTGGCCGATCATAAAAAAGCAAATTCTTAACTCCAGCCTTTCCAAAGGTTTAAAATTTGGAAAAGTTTTTAAAAAAAATAGTTGAAAAACATCGTCATAATACCAACTTACAACGAACGTGAGAATATAGAACTCATGGTTCGGAAGGTATTTTCATTACCAATGCCTTTTGATTTGCTGGTTATTGACGATGGCTCACCCGATGGAACAGGAGCTATTGTAAAACAATTGCAATCCGAGTTTAGTGGTAAACTTCATTTACTGGAACGCACGGGAAAATTAGGTTTGGGAACGGCTTATATCGCCGGTTTTAAATGGTGCTTGGAAAATGACTATGATTTCATCTGCGAAATGGACTGTGACTTTAGCCATAATCCTGAAGACTTATTAAAATTACAAAAAGCCTGTGCCGAAGACGGTGCTGATTTATCTGTAGGTTCACGATATGTAAACAATTTAGTAAATGTGGTAAACTGGCCAATGGGAAGAGTTCTGCTAAGCTATTTTGCAAGCATGTACGTTCGCATTATAACTGGAATGGACGTTATGGATACCACAGCGGGTTTTGTTTGTTATAAAAGAAAAGTATTAGAAAAAATAGACCTTGACAAAATTCATTTCAAAGGTTATGCATTCCAGATAGAGATGAAATTTACAGCCATTAAGTATGGTTTTAAACTAAAAGAAATAGCCATCATTTTTACTGACCGCACCGCGGGTGAAAGTAAGATGAGTAAAGGAATTATCAAAGAGGCTTTCCTTGGGGTTATTCAACTAAAAATCAATAGCTGGTTTAGGGATTGGAAGTAAGTATAATTATCTCAATAAGCTATCCCATTCTTGAGCCCTTTCCAAATCCTCCGGTGTGTCAATAGCAATGCTTTGAAAATCTGTTTCTATTACTTTTATTAAAAAGCCATTTTCCAACCAGCTTAATTGTTCTAGACTTTCCATTTTTTGTAACAGAGTTTCAGGCAATCTAACAATATCCATCAGAATATTAGTTTTGTAACCATACACTCCCAAATGCTTAAAATAAACCGGGAAATCGGGCCAGGTTTCTTTATCGTTACGCTTGTAAGGAATAGGGCTACGACTGAAATATAACGCAAAATCATCTCTGTCTGTCACCACTTTAACAACATTAGGGTCATTTAATTCATTAGCTGAATCTATTCGTTTTTTTAAAGTAGCTATTCCTGTTCCGGGATCTTTAAGGGTTTTTACCACCAAAGCAATTTGTTGAGGTAAAATAAAAGGTTCATCCCCTTGAATATTGATAATAATATCCGGTTTTGATTCTAAATGAGCCAATGCCTCTGCAATTCGTTCCGTGCCATTTAGGCAATTTTCAGAAGTCATAATAACTTCGCCGCCAAATGATTTTACATGGTCATAAATACGGCTGTCATCTGTTGCCACAGCCACATAATTCAAACCACTTGAACATGCTTGGTCATAAACCCTTTGAATCATACTTATGCCATTAATCAAAGCCAATGGTTTTCCAGGAAATCGGGTAGATGCAAACCGGGCAGGGATTATAGCGGCTGTATTCATTGCTTGCAAAAGTATATTTTTTTTCTTACCACAGAGGCACAGAGAACACAGAGATAAATAAGTTATTTCATATAAAGATTACCTCCATGCAACTCCGTGTTCTCTGTGCCTCTGTGGTTATTATTTCCCAAATCCCTCCAAACCCATGCCAAACAATGCAAAGTCATATTTAACCGGATCGTTTTTATCAAATTTGCGAAGCTGAGAGGTTAGTAGTTCAGCCGTTTCCCAATTGCTTTTTTCAGTGCTCAACAATCCCAAAGTATTTGCCACTCTAAGCACATGTACATCCAACGGACAAATTAATTGACTAGGTTTAATGGATTTCCATATTCCAAAATCAACACCTTTTTCATCATCTCTCACCATCCATCGCAAATACATATTAAGCCGCTTGCAGGCTGATTTTTTAAAAGGTGAAGCAATGTGCTTTTTGCTTCGTAACGGGGCATAAGAAAGATTAAAACATGAATTATGAAAGTTTTCTAAACCGGATTTTACCGTTTTCTCACCTGGCTTTGGAAGAAATAAACGTTCCAAAGAATCGTGTTCTTTATAAAATTCTTTAAAAGCTTCTATGATAAAAAGCAAATCAGTGCCGTTAAAGGTCCTGTGAACAAATTTTTCAAAACGTTTGAGTTCATTAGGGGAGTGGTTAGTTATAAAATCGTAAGGCGATTCCTCCATTAAACGCATTAGCTTGTTGCAATTATTGATAATGGATTTTCTATTTCCCCAGGCTAATATTGCCGCAAAGAAACCTGAAATTTCAATATCTTGTTTTAATGTAAACCGATGAGGAATGCCCAAAGGGTCATTTTCTAAAAAGGAAGGATGGTTGTATTTAATTACTTTTTCATCAAGCAGCTTTTGTAATTCTGCTTTATTCATATTGTTCCATAAGGCGAATTTTCATTATGAATTTTAATTGCTTTTCGGGTAATCCAAACCCCAATTATTAATGAAACGATAGCCCCCAATTGAATTAAAGGGATATTCTTTATAAATAAAAAATAGTCATAGGAACCATGCAAAATAACCGCTCCACCAATTCCTAACAGTACATTAAACGTATATTTGCCGTTAAATTTAGCATTACTTAAGAAATATCCCATTACCGCACCAAAAGTAGCATGGGCTGGAACGGCAGTAAAGGCTCGCATTATTCCAACTCCCAAACCGTGTTGATATACATAAAAAATATTTTCGACAAAGGCGAAACCAAGTGAAACCATCACGCTATAAAGTATTCCATCGTAAGGCTCGTCCACATAAGGTTTATTCATTATTCGCCTCACAAAAATATATTTGCTTATTTCCTCGCTAAACCCAATTACGATATAGGCATAAAAGGCCAAATATAAATTACTGCCTTGTTGACTAAATCCTTTCATTTGCCATAAACTTTCAAATAATATGGCAGGTAAAATACTAATGCAACCACCCAAAAAGGCATAGAAAAGCATCCGTTTAGGTTCTTTATCATATTTATCTTTATGGTAAAACCAAAGGAAAATAAAAATGACAGGGGCTGAGGCTATGGCTAAAAAAAGCATGTCTATTTATTATTTTTATTGCAATCACTTTAAGGTGACGGCAACGAATGTTTACAAAGCTAGATTTATATCTTCAATTAAATCGTTCACATCTTCAATACCTACACTCAGGCGAATAAGAGAATCAACCAAACCTGATTTTAAACGTTCTTCCCTGGGAATAGAAGCATGGGTCATGCTGGCAGGATGTCCACAAAGAGATTCTACCCCGCCAAGTGATTCGGCCAATGAAAATAATTTGGTGGTAGATAAAAATTTATGGGCATCTTGCACTGAATCTGTTTTTAAAGTAAACGATAGCATACCCCCAAAATCTTTCATTTGTTTTTTTGCAATTTCATGGTTGGGATGGTCGGTAAATCCTGGCCAGTATACTTTATCTACTTTAGGGTGGTTTTTTAAAAATTCGGCAATTATTTTTCCGTTTAAGCAATGGCGTTCCATTCTTAAATGCAGCGTTTTAACACCCCTTAAAACCAAAAAACAATCTTGTGGACCTGGTACCGCTCCACAGGCATTTTGAAAAAAGGATAGACGTTCTTCCAATCCTTTATCTTTACCAACAATGGCTCCCATAACCACATCCGAATGACCGTTGATATATTTTGTAACGCTGTGCATTACCAAATCAGCACCCAAATCCAAAGGGTTTTGTAAAAATGGGGAAGCAAAGGTATTATCAACTGCTGAAATAATATGATTGGCTTTGGCTATCTTTGTTACCGCTTCAATATCAATAATGGTAAGCATAGGGTTGGTGGGGGTTTCCATCCACACCATTTTGGTATTTGGGTTTATTAATTTTTTAAAATTCTCCACATTCCCCAAATCGGTAAAATGAAACTTTATGCCATAGTTTTCAAATACCTTGGTAAAAATTCGGTAACTACCTCCATACAAATCGTTGGTTGAAATTACCTCATCACCGGGTTTAAATAATTTAGCAATCGTATCAATAGCTCCCATTCCGCTGCTGAAGCACAATCCCCAGTTTCCATTTTCCAAAGCGGCTAAATTATCCTGTAACTGGGTTCGGGTGGGGTTATGGGTCCTTGAATATTCATATCCGTCATGATCTCCGGGGGACCTTTGAACGTAGGTAGATGTTTGATAAATTGGAGTCATAATAGCCCCTGTTTCCGGGTCGGGATGCACCCCGGCATGTAATACTTTGGTGGCAAATTTCATTTCTGATTTTAAACTTATTATTAAATTAAGGTATAATGGAATGCAAAGGCATTTCATTGGGGCAAATTTATTGTTTGCCGTTGGTTTTAACCAATGGTAATGAAGTATTTTTATTTTTTAAAAAATTAAGGCAAAATAGTAATTGTACCTTTCAGCGAATAGCTTCGTTTATCCACCCCAGATGCTTTTAACTGATACAAATATGCCCCTTGCTGAACGGGTTTTCCTAAATATTTACCATCCCATTCATCGTCTATATCATGGCTTTCAAATA